>CAKMQH010000173.1 GCA_927911515.1 uncultured Neisseria sp. | reverse complement strand
TCGCCGAACCATGCCAAAAAAGGTGAATATACTGCCCGCGCTCTGCTTTACACCGAACTTGCCACGCCGTTTGTCGTGCGCGAGGCGATAGCCAAACTCGTGCGCCTGCACGGACTGCCTCTGTGGGCAATCGACAAACCGAGTCCGGAACGCGCCGTCATCGCCGCTTCTTTGCAGGTCAATACCGCCCACCTCGCCATGCTTGCCAAAGCCGACGTTCTAGGTCGCATCTGCCGCGACCAACAGGATATCCTGCTGCGCATCGACTTGTTCCGCGAGCTGTGCGAAGAAAACGGCTGCTGGGGCAAAGCACGTAATTTCGCCAGCGATTACGGCCGCTATCTCTATCTCAACGGCCGCAGAGACATGCCCGATTACCAGCCGTTTGACGACCGAACCTTTGACGTATACGCCATGTGTGCCATAGCAGGCAGTGGCAAGACAGTACATCAGGCAACACCTTGCCCATCTGCCCATACTGTCGCTGGACGACATCCGCCGCGAGCGCAAACTCGACCCCGCTAACCCGAAACACAGCGCAGAAGCCGTGCGTTTGGGTAAAGAGCAGGCAAAAGAATATCTGCGCGCCCGCACGTCATTTGTCTTCAACGCCACCAACCTCAACCGCGACCTGCGCAGCAAGTGGCTGCCGATGTTCGCCGACTACGGCGCGCGGGTACACCTGATTTATTTGGAAGTGCCTTACACACAATTGCTGTCGCAAAACCGTAACCGCGAACATTCCGTGCCGAATGATGTGATACACCGCATGATCAACAAACTGGAAATTCCCGATTACAGCGAAGCGCATACGGTGGATTTTGTGGTTTCTGGTTAAGCAGCCCTCATCCGAAGTACGGCTACCAACCATACAGCAAACGATTCTCGCATCAATCGATTGCCATCTGCGACTTCATGGGTTTATCTAGGATTGAATATAAAAGGTCTCTGAAAATCAGTTTTTCAGACGATCTTTTATTTTAAAACTTCAAACCAATGTCAATTATCCGACTTATCCGCAATTCGCGGTTTTCAGACGACCTTTGGTGCTAAAAAGGTCGTCTGAAACGCTGGTGCTGCTTTATTAATGCAGATTTCTAAACTGCTCGAGGAAGGCGGGAATACCGGGCAGCATGCCTACTGCGCCCATTGCTGCGCAGAGAATAACAAAGCCGACGGTAGGTACGACGACGCGACCCATAAACCCGAGTTCCGCGCTGCGTTCTTTGCATCCGATTAAGCCCAAGTTGTCCAAAAGCATGGTCAGCGACCAGCCGAAAACAGGGTTGACCAGCGCGGAAGAGAAGACAACGATGGCGGCGGACTGGGTGGTTTTGCCCTTGCGCGTCATTTCCATGCCTGCTTCCAAAAGCGGAACATAGACGCCGACAATCAGCGCAACGCTCAATACGGGCTGCCAAATCGCCAAATCCATGGGATAGCCCCAGACGGAGGCGATGATGCAGAACAAGGCGGTCAGTATCGCGCCTGCGGGAATCGGTCGTTTGGCAATGGAAGCGGGAACGATGTAAGTTCCCCATGAAGAGGTAAAGTTCGCGCCGCCCAATACCGAGCCTGCAACCTGACGGACGGAACAGGTGAACATGGTGTCGTCAATATTCATCAAGGCTTTTTCGGATCGCTCGGGATAGCTGATTTTTTGGAACACTTGATGCCCTAAGAAATCAGGCGACCACATGGCGACGGCGAGTACGGCAAAGGGGAACACGACCAAAAAAGCTGTCCATCGTCGGCAGACCCATCATCAGCCGGTATTTTCACCCCACCAGTAGGCAGGGCTCATGGGCGGCAGGCCCGGAGCGGTTTGGAAGGAAAACGGCGCACCCAAAAGATAGGCGGTAAAGCCTGCCAGCACGCAGCCCAATGGGACGGCAAGCCAACGCTTGCGCCAATGTTCAAGCAGCGCATAGAGCAGGATGGTGCCGATGATCACGATAAAGGCAATATAGCTTTTGTCGAAACTGCCTGCCCATTCAAAGAGCTTCTTGACCTGACCAGTCGTGCCGACGAAGCCCAGATACAGCAGCAGCCCGCCGCATACGCCGTTGCTCGTCAGTTTCGCCATCAGACTGCCGCCCTTGGTAATTCCCAACAAGAAACCGAATACACCAATCAACAAGCCGAAAGCCAGCGGATGCCCGCCAGCGGCAACGACGACGGGAATCAGCGGAATCAGCGGCCCGTGCGTACCGGGTAAGTTGGAAGTGGGGAGAAAAAGGCCGGAGAGCAGAATGATAAAGATTGAAGCAATCAGCAGCTCGTAACGGACGTTTTGCGGCAGAAAGGTGTCGGGCAGACCCAACGGCACGGCAAACGCCGCCGCTACTGCGCTGACCATCACCACCTTGCCAATGGTTCCCGCCACCGCAGGAATCAGGTCTTCAGGTTCGAAGCGGTAATCTCGAAACGGCAGATTGAGCCGCCAGCGTTTAGGCTGCATGATTTGCAGCTCATGTTCCAAATACGCTTCACGGCTTTCAAAGTCCGACGGCGGCTTGTGCATGCCGGAATATGATGTGTCGTGGTTCATAATTTCTCCTTTGGTTGACTTGTTTTTGGTTCTGTCGGCAATCGCCGTCCGACTTTTTATATCCGCTCCGAAAGCGGCTATACACGGCAAAGCCGGTAGTCGGGATCGGGCTTATTGTCAACAATTTAGTGTTTGGATACTAACACACAAATTATCCGGCTTAGGTAAAAATTTTCGTTTTGGTATGAATAAGTTGGAAAAACAACAAAAGAGGTCGTCTGAAATCTTTCAGACGACCTTCGTTTGTGATTTAAGCCTTATGTTTTTTCTTGAGCGCGGCGTTCAGGATGCACCCTAAAACGAAGCCGACGGTTGCGGGCAGCAGCCAACCCAGTCCGACGTTGTAAAGCGGCAGTGCGCCGTTGATGTCGGCGGCGACTTCTTCGCTGAAACCGAACGCGGCTTTATAGGCATCGAGCAAGCCGACTGCCAGCGTTGCCATCATAGTGCAGAAATAGACGATGCGGCTGCCGCCGAACAGTTTGTGCAGGAAGACCAGCAGGATGATGACGATGGTCAGCGGGTACAGCAGCATCAGCATCGGAATGGAGAAGGTCAGGATGGAGGACAGGCCTTTGTTCGCCAACGCCATAGACACGACCGTATTGATGATGACGAACATTTTGTAAGAAATGCCGGGACACAGGCGGTTGAAATATTCGGAACATGATGTAATCAGTCCGACGGCGGTACTTAAGCAGGCGAGCAGGACGATGACGCCCAAGAGGGTGTTGCCGGGTACGCCGAAGTAGAAATTCGCGGTTTTCGACAACACTTCCGTGCCGTTTTCCTGAAGTCCCAAGCCTGCCACGCTGGTCGCGCCCATATAGCCGATAAAGAGGTACACCAAAGCCAGACAAGATGCGGCAACGATGCCTGAAACGGCAGTCGTCCGCAGCAGCTCGGAGCGGTTGTCCACGCCCATCGCACGCACGGCGTCAATGACGATAATGGAGAACACCAGCGAAGCGAGTGCGTCCATTGTGCTGTAGCCTTCCAAAATGCCTTTTATGAACGGACGAAGGGTAAAATCGCCTTGTGCCGCTGCGGGAACGCCCATCGGATTCAACGCGGCGTAGCCGACCAAAACGGCAATCGTCAAAAGCAATACGGGCGTCAGAATTTTACCGATGCGGTCCACCAGTTTGCCCAGCGACATCGACAGCCAATACGCCACGCCGAAAAACGCCACGCTGAACGCCGCCAACCCGACTGTTTTTTGGCTTTCATTCAAAAACGGCGCAACGGCAATCTCAAATGACACCGTCGCCGTACGCGGCATGGCAAACAAAGGCCCGATGGACAAATACAGTGCGACGGCAAACGCCACGCCGTACCAAGGGGCAACCCTGGATGCCAGCGCCTGCACATCGCGCGAACCGGAATAGCCGATGGCAATCACGCCCAACAGCGGCAGACCCGCGCCGGTCAACAGGAAACCTGTCATCGCAGAGAACCAGCTTTCCCCCGCCTGTTGTCCGAGATAAGCAGGGAAAATCAGATTGCCCGCACCGAAAAACAAAGCGAACAACATCAAACCGACCGCCCACAGCGAGGCTTTACGGTTGAGCGGGGAAACACTGTTCATAAATTCGTACCTGTTTGTTTATATTGGATTAACTTTAAACCAGTACGGCGTTGCCTTGCCTTGCCATACTATCTGTACTGTCTGCGGCTTCGTCGCCTTGTCCTGATTTAAATTTAATCCACTATATAAAGGGCAGTTGATGGAAATGAGTATGGGTTTGCCAAGCGTGAAATCATCATGCTGTTTCGTCTTCAACATCGGCGGAGGGGTCGTCTGAAACGCCCCCTTCCGCTTCCGGGCGTTCTAAATTTTCCTGTTTCAGGCTGATTTCGATTTCGCCGTAGCTGTCCGGTTGGACGATGCGGACCAAACCTTCTTTGGCAAGCTCCAACAGCGCGATGAAATTGACGACCACATACGCCGCGCCCTGCTCCGGCTTGAACAAATCGCTGAATTTGCATATCCCGCTCTCGTTCAGACGACGTAAAACCGCCGTCATCTGCGCGCGCACGGAAATGGTTTCCTGAATCACTTCATGGCTGCGCGTATGTTTCGCCCGCGACAAAATGCCCAGCCAAGCCTGCGTCAAATCGGCGACATACACCTCCGGCAGCTTCGCCTCGACCGCGATTTCCAACGGCAGATACGCCCAAGCAAAATCCCTTCCCGCGCGCGGCAACGCATCCAAACCCTGCGCCGCCAGCTTCATTTGTTCGTAAGCCAAAAGACGGCGCACCAGCTCGGCACGCGGATCCGCCTCTTCATCCTCAACCTCTTCGGGACGCGGCAAGAGCAGGCGCGATTTGATTTCAATCAGCATCGCCGCCATCAAGAGATATTCCGCCGCCAAATCAAACTGATACGCTTCCATTTGGGCGATATAGTGCAGATATTGCTCGGTAATCTTCACCATCGGAATATCGAGAACGTCGATATTTTGTTTGCGGATAAGGTAAAGCAGCAAATCCAACGGCCCTTGGAAGCTGCTTAAGACAACCTTCAAAGCATCGGGCGGAATAAACAAATCCTGCGGCAAATCGGTTACGGGTTGACCGAATACCCACGCGACAGTGTGTTCAGACGACGTTGCCGCAGCGGAAGGAATAAGGTGTTCTGAAGGCATGTTTAGAGGGTCTTTTTATTTTTAGGTTTGATAGGTATCTGATACATAGCAGGGTCGTCTGAAAACGCAGCGGGGTTCGTCAAAACGAGTGCGGCAAAACAAAAATCAGCCTTTTTCGCGTTGGCTTTTCAAAGAAGCGATGGCAATGGCAAGCGTTTGCGCCAACGCCATGCCCAGCAGCGGCAAAACGGCGAAAAACGAACCGGTCAGCACCGTAACGGCATCGCGGGAAAACACAAAGCCATCGCGTGCCAGCATCGCGATTATCCAAGCCGACAATAGCAGCCATTCGCAGCCGACCAAAAACCAAATCATCCCGACCGAGCAGCGTTTGCGCCACTTCATGATGGCAGCGTGCAAAAGGCTGAATATCGGAACGGACAGGAAAGGATAAAGGAAATTGGTAAACGGCCGCGGAGAGCCGTCCTGAAAACACAAATAATCGCCCGACTGCATGTCGCATCCCATTGCGCCAAACATCGGATCGACGGCATACATCAACACGCCGAACCACACCGCATAAATCAGGCTGGCAATAAAATAGGCTTTGAAAAATCGGTTCATAGGCAAAAAAAGGTCGTCTGAAAAAATAAATTTCAAAAGGCTTAAACCCACATCAAATTTTCTGATTGGCATTTGCAGAAGAGACCAACACACTCAGGGCTTGAACTGCTGCCATGCCATAAACAGGCAATCCGAAAAAAAGAAGTCCCGTTATTGCCGTCCAACTACTATCCAGACTACTCCACTCCCACAGTAAAAAAACAAACCAAACAATCAACCATTCGACAATAGGCAAGGCAAGAGTCATCGAAGTTGTACAGCGTTTGGTCCACTTCATAATGCCGGCATTGAGTAGGGACAATAACATTACAGATAAAAACGGAAAGAAGAAAAACTTCAAAGACACTTTCTCAAAAGCCGACATTTCATGAGCTCGTGAACAATACTCTGCATACTGTTCATTGTCAGCGTCAATATCAAAACATTCGAATCCTGAAAACAGCAAACCGACACTGTACACCAGCAAACCGAAGACAACCGCATAAATCAGGCTACTGATAAAGTAGGCTTTAAAAAATCGATTCATCTCACTTCCGTCCCGCAATATGTTCCACCGCCGCCTGCACACAATACAGCCCAAACGAAGCCGTTACCAACATACTCGCCCCATAGCCCGCGCAGGACAGCCCTTGCGGCGCGGCATCGGTCGAACACGCTTTACCCGATTGCGGCGGCGTAATGTTTTCAGTCGAGAACACACACGGCACGCGCATTTTTTCTTTGGTGTCGCGGCTGAAGCCGTAGCGTTTGCGCAAGGTGTAGCGCAGGTTGGCAAGCAGCGGGTCGTGGGTTACGCGGCTCAAATCGGCGGTCTGAATCAACGCCGGATTTTTCTGTCCGCCCGCGCCGCCGCTGAGGATAAACGGCTGATTGTGCCGCACAAAATAAGCCGCCATCGCCGCCTTGACGCGCACTTGGTCTATCGCGTCGATCACAAAGTCGAAAGGTCGTCTGAAAAGCGTTTCCAGATTGTCTTCCGTCACAAAATCCTCGATTTCCTCCACTTCGCATTGCGGATTGATTTGGGCAATGCGTTCGCGCAACGCCGTTACCTTCGCCTTGCCGAAATCGTCGGTCAGCGCATGAAGCTGGCGGTTGACATTGGACTCGGCGACGTTGTCCAAATCAATCAAGGTCAAACGACCGATGCCCGTCCGCGCCAAAGCCTCCACCGCCCAAGAGCTACCCCGCCCACGCCGACCACGCAGACGTGCGCGCGCGAAAACCGCACCAGTGCTTCATCTCCGTAGAGTCTGGCAATACCGCCGAAACGGCGCGAAGGAAGAAAAACGGTGTCGTTCATACCCAACCTTGTGATATGTCAATAAATGAATGAAAATCAACGCAAAACGCTGCGGAGGAATCCGGCGCATATTATACTGGAAAGCAGCCGGACTGTTGCAGCAGCCCGAAAGGGTCTATAATCGTTTCATATCGGACCCTTCCCAACCGCATCCAACAAAGTGCCGCCTGCGGCGCAAAAAGGAGAATGAACTATGTACAAACATCTGGTTGTAGCCGTTGACGGCAGCGAAACTTCCCTCAACGCCCTGAAACACGCCGCCGAGTTGGCAAGCGTCAACAACGCCCGCCTGACTTTGGTACACGTCGCCAACCCCGCCGAATACATGGCGCTCGCCCCCGAATTCCTGCAACACGAAAGCTACGAGGCCGCCGCCGTCGCCCAAGGCAACGAAGTCCTGGACTTCGCCGAAAAAAGCGCCCGTGAAAACGGCGTGGAAAACATTGTCAAACACCTGCTAGTCGCCAACAAAGGCGCGCGCGAAATGGCGCAGGATTTGGTCAATTACGCCGATGAAAACGGCGCTGACCTGCTGGTACTCGGCACACACGGCCGCACCGGTCTGATGCACCTCCTGATGGGCAGCTTCGCCGAACCGTGATGCGCCAAAGCCACCTGCCGCTTCTGATTATCCGCAGCAAAGCGGAAGAAGCGTAAAGGTCTACCCTACTGAAGAAGGTCGTCTAAAACTGCTTTGACAACTGCGGTTTAGATAATATCCTTATCCGTCAAATAAAAGGTCGTCTGAAAATCTTGGTTTGAGGTTTTCAGACGACCTTTTTCATAGTTGGAAAGTATGGAGTAAGGAATGGTGTTTTATCTGTTTCAAACGTAGAGGTCGTCTGAAAATCGGGAATGGATTGTTTCGAAACATGGATTGAAGGCAGAACCAAAACATGACCGCTTCCCCTATCCTTCCCAATCGTATCCGCCGATTTCTTGAATGATAGTTTCAGACGACCTTCCGGGTCGTCTGAAAACCATACAAACCTTACAGCAACACTTTCTCCACGCCTCCGTTGTTGGCTTTTTTCACAAACTCGTCCAGCCAGTTTTCACCGAGGATGTGTTTCGCCATTTCGATGACGATGTAGTCGGCAGGCATGTCGTTATCGTCGGCGTAGCGGCTCAAACCTTGCAGACACGCCGGACAGGAGGTGAGCATTTTGACGGGTTCGCCCTGCGGCAGCTCTTTGAGGTTTTTCTCGATTTCTTCCTGTTTGCGGAATTTGACTTGGGTGGCAATGTCGGGGCGTTTGACGGCGAACATGCCGGATTCGCCGCAGCAGCGGTCGCTTAAGACGACTTTTTGCCCCATGAGATTGCTTGCCATTTGGGTGGCGTTCATGGTTTTGATGGGTGTGTGACAGGGGTCGTGGTAGAGGTATTGCTGACCTTTTACGCCGTTCAGTTGCACGCCTTTTTCGAGCAGGTATTCGTGGATGTCGATGATGCGGCAGCCGGGGAAGATTTCTTCAAAGCGGTATTTTTCGAGCTGGTCGTAGCAGGTGCCGCAACTGACGACGACGGTTTTGATGTCGAGGTAGTTGAGGGTGTTCGCCATGCGGTGGAAGGCGACGCGGTTGTTGGTGCTCATTTGCTCGGCTTTTGCCTTGTTGCCGCCCGCGTCCTGCGGATAGCCGCAACACATATAGCCCGGCGGCAGAACGGTTTGTACTCCGACGTGCCAGAGCATGGCTTGGACGGCGAGTCCGATTTGGCTGAACAGGCGCTCGGAACCGCAGCCGGGGAAGTAGAACACGGCTTCGGCATCTTCAGGCGCGGCAGGGTTGCGGATGATGGGGATGCTTTTGTCGTCTTCGATGCCGAGCATGGAGCGCGGTGTTTTGGCGGGCACGCTTTTGGGCAAAGGACGGTTGATGAAGTGGATGATTTGTTCTTTGACCGGAGCGGTGCCGACGGTGGCTTTGGGTTCGGCTTTTTGTTTTTTGGTGCCGACGGGCAGGAGTTTGCCGATTTTGTAGGCGAAGTTCTGCGCGGGGAAGCCGGTTTGTATCATGGCGGCGCGCAGGGCTTTGATGGTTTTAGGGCCGGTGGCGTTCAGGAACGCCATGCCCATCGATGCGGCGGGTGCGAAGCGTTTGTGGCCGGAATCGGCAAGGTAGTTGCGGATGGCTACAGTTACATCGCCGAAGTCGATGTTGACGGGGCAGGGTTTGACGCAACGGTGGCACACGGTACAGTGGTCGCCGATGTCCATGAGTTCTTCGAAGTGTTTGATGGAACGCCGCGGCGGGTTTGTTCTTCGTATAAGAAGGCTTCGGTCAAGAGCCCCACGCCGAGGATTTTGTTGCGCGGGCTGTAGAGGAGGTTAGCGCGCGGAACGTGGGTAGAGCAGACGGGTTTGCATTTGCCGCAGCGCAGGCAGTCTTTGACGGAATCGGCAATGGTACCGAGGTCTGATTTTTCCATAATCAGCGATTCCGCGCCCAAAAGCTCGAAAGACGGCGTGTAGGCGTTGCGTAAGTCCGAGCCTTTCATCAGTTTGTGACGGTTGAAGGTATGCTTTGGATCGACTTGGTTTTTATAGTCCCAAAACGGCTGCAAGTCTTCATCGGTCAGAAATTCGAGCTTGGTGATGCCGATGCCGTGTTCGCCGGAAATCACGCCGCCGAGCGAGCGGGCGAGTTTCATGATGCGTTCGACTGAACGGTAGGCCGTCTGAAGCATTTGGGCGTCGTCTGAATTGACGGGGATGTTGGTATGGACGTTGCCGTCGCCGGCGTGCATATGCAGGGCGACGAAGACACGCCCTCGCACGGTTTTGGCGTGGATTT
>CAKMQH010000172.1 GCA_927911515.1 uncultured Neisseria sp. | reverse complement strand
GCCTTATGCCTACACCGCCAACCTCGGTCAGCCCGATGAAGACGACTACAACGCCATTCCCAAAAAAAGCGATGGAATACGGCGCAGAAAAACGCCCGCCTGATCGACTGCCGCGCGCAGTTGGCACACGAAGGCATCGCCGCCATCCAATGCGGCGCGTTCCACGTTTCCACCGGCGGCATCGCCTATTTCAATACCACTCCTTTGGGCCGCGCCGTTACCGGCACCATGCTCGTTTCCGCCATGAAAGAAGACGACGTCAACATCTGGGGCGACGGCAGTACCTACAAAGGCAACGACATCGAGCGTTTCTACCGCTACGGCCTGCTCACCAATCCCGCGCTGAAAATCTACAAACCTTGGCTCGACCAACAATTTATCGATGAACTCGGCGGCCGTCACGAAATGAGCGAATTTTTGATTGCCAACGGCTTCAACTACAAAATGTCGGTTGAAAAAGCCTACTCCACCGATTCCAATATGCTCGGCGCGACGCATGAAGCCAAAGATTTGGAATTCCTCAACAGCGGCATCAAAATCGTCAAACCCATCATGGGCGTTGCCTTCTGGGACGAAAACGTCGAAGTCAAACCCGAAGAAGTCAGCGTGCGCTTTGAAGAAGGCGTGCCCGTTGCATTGAACGGCAAAGAATACGCCGACCCCGTCGAACTCTTCCTCGAAGCCAACCGCATCGGCGGCCGCCACGGCTTGGGCATGAGCGACCAAATCGAAAACCGCATCATCGAAGCCAAATCACGCGGCATCTACGAAGCCCCGGGCATGGCATTGTTCCACATCGCCTACGAACGCTTGGTCACCGGCATCCACAACGAAGACACCATCGAACAATACCGCATCAACGGCCTGCGCCTCGGTCGTCTGCTCTATCAAGGCCGCTGGTTCGACAGCCAAGCCCTCATGTTGCGCGAAACCGCCCAACGCTGGGTTGCCAAAGCCATTACCGGCGAAGTCACCCTCGAATTGCGCCGCGGCAACGACTACTCGATTCTGAACACCGAATCGCCCAACCTGACCTACCAACCGGAACGCCTGAGCATGGAAAAAGTCGAAGACGCCGCGTTCACCCCGCTCGACCGCATCGGCCAGCTCACCATGCGCAACCTCGACATCACCGACACCCGCGCCAAACTCGGCATCTACTCGCAAAGCGGTTTGCTGTCGCTGGGCGAAGGTTCGGTATTGCCGCAGTTGGGTAATAAGAAATAAGGTTTGTTCCGATGAGCAAAGGTCGTCTGAAAACTCGGATTTCGGGTTTTCAGACGACCGTTTTATGTTGGTGGGTAGGTTTCAGACTGAAACGAAAGCAGCGTATCCGAAAGACAGGCTGCTTTTGTAGGTTTATGGTTTGTCGTACTGGGGCTTATATACCGTTTTGGAGGAGTTCGTCCATCAGTTTGCCGGCATCGATATAACCTTTGCGGTTGGCGGCGCAGAATTCTTTTTTGCCATAGCGGTTAAAGCGCATGACGCCGTCTTCGATGGATTCATCAGACATTGCCTCTATTTGGTCTTTATCGAATGTATCAGAACATTGCTGCGAAATGACTTCGATGGTTTTATCTGATACTTTGCCCTTGAAGCCGCAGGTGCGTTCCAAATAAAAATTGAATGCGCCGCCCTGTATCAGGCTTTGGCACAGGTCTTCTTGGCTATGGATTTCGCGTACCGGATCGGCAACGGCAGCCAGCGGCAGGGAGAGTAGGAGCATGGAGAGCAGTTTTTTCATGATGGTTTCTTTGTTTGGGGTTATGCAAAATGCGCGTACAGGATTATATAGTGGATTAAATTTAAACCAGTACGGCGTTGCCTCGCCTTAGCTCAAAGAGAACGATTCTCTAAGGTGCTGAAGCACCAAGTGAATCGGTTCCGTACTATTTGTAATGTCTGCGGCTTTCGTCGCCTTGTCCTGATTTTTGTTAATCCACTATAGCTTGAGAATGACGGTATAGGCGTTTTGGTTATACAGAAAATCAAATCAAAACAGCGTATCTCAAGGATACGCTGTTTCATCATTACTTTCCCATCATTGATGATGAATACCCAATACTTTGGCGTTGTGGCTGATGATTTCTTCTGCAAGCTGCGGATTGTCGTTGAGCTTGATGCCGAAGCCGGGGACAAGCTCTTTCAGACGACCTTCCCATGAGGGGATGCGGCTTGGGAAGCATTGGTGGATGAGCTTGATCATCAAAGGTACGGCGGTTGATGCGCCGGGGGATGCGCCCAAGAGTGCGGCGAGCGAGCCGTCGGCGTGGGCGACGATTTCGGTGCCGAATTGGAGGACGCCGCCTTTTTCGGAGTCTTTTTTGATGATTTGAACGCGTTGTCCTGCGGTGATCAGTTCCCAGTCGTCAGGGTTTGCTTCGGGGTAGTATTCCAGCAGGGAGGCGAAGCGTTCTTCTTTGGTTTTGCGCAATTCGCCCAACAGGTATTTGGTCAGGGGCATATTCGCCCAGCCGGCGCGCAGCATGGGGTAGAGGTTGTCCAAGTGGATGGACAGGGGCAAATCCATGAGCGAGCCTTGTTTGAGGAAGTTGGAGCGGAAACCTGCGTAAGGGCCGAACATGAGGTGGCGTTTGCCGTCCACGTTGCGGGTGTCGAGGTGCGGGACGGACATGGGCGGCGCGCCGACGGAGGCTTGTCCGTACACTTTGGCGTTGTGTTGCGCGGCGGTTTCGGGGTTGCTGTTGCGGAAGAACAGTCCGGAAACGGGGAAGCCGCCGTAGCCTTTGCCTTCGGGGATGCCGGATTTTTGCAGCAGGGTCAGTGCGCCGCCGCCTGCGCCGAGGAAGAGGAAGCGGGTGCGGAGGGTGAGCTGTCCGTCAGGGTTGCGGGTGTCGCTAGTTTTGAGTACCCATGCGCCGTCGGATTCGCGTTTGATGTTGTCGACGTGGCGGTTGAACTCGGTTTTGACGCCTTTTTCGCGCAGGTATTGCACCATTTGGCGGGTCAGGCTGCCGAAATCGACGTCTGTGCCTTCGGCGGAGTAGTTGGCGGCGACGGGTTGGCCTTCTTTACGGCCGTTGATGACCAGTGGCGCCCATTCGGCGATTTTGGAGCGGTCGGTGGAGAATTCCATCCGTTCAAAGAGTTTTTGGGATTTGAAGGCGTCGAAACGTTTTTGCAGGTAGTCGCAATGGTCGGTGTTCATGACCAGCGACATATGCGGGACGGTATGGATGAAGGAGTTGTCGGTGATTTTGCCTTCTTCGACAAGCGATGCCCAGAACTGGCGGCTGATGTGGAATTGTTCGGCAATATTGAGGGCGCGGGTCGGGTCGATGGTGCCGTCTGCGCCGAGCGGGGCGTAATTGAGTTCGCATAATGCGGAATGCCCTGTGCCGGCGTTGTTCCAAGCGTTTGACGATTCCAACGCTACGTCTTCCAAGCGTTCGATAAGGGTGATTTCCCAAGACGGTTCGAGTTCTTTGAGCAAAACGCCCAAAGTCGCGCTCATAATGCCTCCACCCACCAAGACAACATCTGTTGCTTCAGCCATGGTTGTACTCCTAGAAACAGGCATATCCTGCCTTTATGATTATCCGTTGTATTACGAACGCCTGTTTCGGCGGTAAAACCTGCTGGCGCGGTGTTTTTGGCGTGGAAGATTGCGCGCGTGTTTTACGTTTTGAACCGATGTTAAACCGTTCATAATATGTTATTGAGAATTTAGTGGATTTTTCTGAGAATTGCAAAGATTTTCTGTTTGGATTTACATAAACGCGGTTTGAAAAGGTCGTCTGAAACATTCAGATGACCTTTATTTATCAGGGTATTGGCGGTGTCACACCTTATTTCATTAATTTTTTAAAGACTTCAGATTGTCAGCAAGATGGACGTGTTTTGATGAAAAAATGAAGAAGAAAACGTTTTTCAGGATGCGTCATAAGCTGCCACTTTTTCGAGCAGTTTTGCCCTTGCCTGCGGCCATTCTTCGCGCAGCAGGCTGTATTCTACCGTATCGCGCACGCTGCCGTCTTTCCGCAGCTTGTGGCAGCGCAAGATGCCGTCTTGGTGTGCGCCCAGGCGTTCGATGGCGCGTTGGGAGGCGGTGTTGAGGTTGTCGGTCTGCCAGCAGACGCAGCGGCAGTTTAAAGTGTCGAAAACGTAGTCGAGCAACATGATTTTGCAGGCGGTATTGATGCGTGTGCGCCGTGCCGACAGGGCGTACCATGTGAAACCGATGTAGAGGCGGGGGATGGCGGGATCGATGTGGTAAAGCGAAGTCGATCCGACGATTTTGCCCGTGTCTTCGTCGATGACGGCAAAGGCGAGGCGGGTTTGCGTGGCGGTGCGGATGTAGTCCGCCACTTGGTGGGGTTCGGGTGCGGTGGTTACGTTCAGCTTCCAGACTTCGCCGTCGCAAACTGCTTCGTGCAAACCGGCTTCGTGTGCCGTTGTTAAAGGTTCGAGACGGACGCGATCGAAGGACAAAACGGGAACGGATGAGAAATCAGCCATGGGGTTCCTTTGTATAGTGGATTAAATTTAAACCAGTACGGCGTTGCCTCGCCTTGTCCGTACTATTTGTACTGTCTTCGGCTTCGTCGCCTTGTCTGTATTTAAATTTAATCACTATATTGATGGTTTGAGTTTTCAGACGACCTTTTATAGTGTCTTAAC
>CAKMQH010000171.1 GCA_927911515.1 uncultured Neisseria sp. | reverse complement strand
GTAATGTCTGCGGCTTCGTCGCCTTGTCCTGATTTAAATTTAATCCACTATATAAATGTTCTCCTTATATCAAAAGGTCTCTGAAACCCTATTCCCAGTTTTCAGACGACCTTTCTATCTATTCCTTTTAAGCCAATAATTCCCGCCAGCGTTTGACTTGGAAGCGCACTTGTTCCGGCGCGGTTCCGCCCAAGTGGTTGCGCGCGTTCAGGCTGCCTTCGGGTGTCAGTACGCCGTACACGTCGTCTGAAATCAAGTTGCTGAAACCTTGCAAGACTGCAAGCGGCAGTTCGCTCAAATCGACGCCCGCTTGGTCGGCGTGGCGCACGGCTTGGGCGACGACTTCGTGGCTGTCGCGGAAAGGCATGCCTTTTTTTTACCAAGTAATCTGCCAAATCGGTGGCAGTGGCGAAGCCCTGCATGACGGCGGCGCGCATATTGTCGGGTTTGACGGTCACGCCGCGCATCATGTCGGCGTAAATCCGCAGTGTGTCGATGAGCGTGTCGGCGGTGTCAAACAGCGGTTCTTTGTCTTCCTGATTGTCTTTGTTGTACGCCAAGGGCTGAGATTTCATCAGGGTAATCAAGCCGATAAGGTGTCCGATGACTCGACCGGATTTGCCGCGCACGAGTTCGGGAACGTCGGGATTTTTCTTCTGCGGCATGATGGACGAACCTGTGCAGAAACGGTCGGCGATGTCGATAAAACCAAAACGCGGACTCATCCACAAAATCAATTCTTCAGACAGGCGGCTCAAGTGGATCATAATCAACGATGCTGCTGCGGTGAACTCAATGGCAAAATCGCGGTCGGATACGGCATCGAGCGAATTTTGGCAGATTTGTTCGAAACCCAGCAATTCGGCGGTGATTTCGCGCTGAATCGGATAAGTCGTACCGGCAAGGGCGGCGGCGCCGAGCGGCATACGGTTGACGCGTTTGCGACATTCAGTCATGCGCTCGAAATCGCGTCCGAGCATTTCGACGTAGGCGAGCATGTGGTGTCCGAAGCTGACGGGCTGGGCGACTTGCAGATGGGTGAAACCGGGCATGACGGTTTCGGCGTTTTGTTCCGCCAAATCGACCAAAGCCGTTTGTAGGCTTCGAATCAGGTCTTGAATAACGGTAATCTGGTCGCGCAGCCACAGGCGAATGTCGGTAGCGACTTGGTCGTTGCGGCTGCGTCCGGTATGCAAGCGTTTGCCCGCATCGCCGATTTTATCGGTCAGACGGCGTTCGATGTTCATGTGAACATCTTCCAAATCCAGCGACCAAGAAATAGTACCGTCCTTGATTTCTGCTATAATCTCCGCCATTCCCTGACGGATCGCCGCCAAATCTTCTTCACTCAAAACACCTGATTGAACAAGCATTTGCGCGTGCGCCAGCGAACCCTGAATGTCCCACTCGGCAAGCCGTTTATCGAAATCGATCGAACCGGTGTATTTTTTTACCAGTTCGGAAACAGGCTCGTTGAAACGGCCAGACCAGGTTTTGTCCTTACTCATGGTTTCATCCTCAGATAAAATAACAGAGCCGCTAAGGCTCGTATAAACGCATTAAAAGAAAACGGTTGGAAATATTTTATGTCTATTATACGTCAAATCAACAATACATTCGCCGCCCCGGACCTGCGCAATTCCGCGACGGTCGTGCGCCTTTTGATTATTGTCTTGGGCAGTCTGTTTTTTCTGCCCTTAATCAGCGATTCCTCACTCTCCTATTCCGCAGAGATTTACCACCACTCCAAATGGATATTTCCCGTACTTTTGGGCATTCTGGTCAAAGCCTATTTCGTCAATATATTCGTACCTTCCATCAAAGAAGCACCCTACGGCGTCATCATTACCTACCTTTTGAACCTGTCGATATTTGTGGTAGTTGATTTTGTCGTTTTACAACGAATGGCAGATCGCTGTCACAACATTTTTTTCCTGTTCAACCTATTCCTGCTCGGACTGATGTATTACGAAGGTTCGCGCCGCAACGGGCTTGCGCCTTCGGTTTCTGAAGCACGTCTCAGCGCGCTGACCGCCCGCATCCGCCCGCATTTCCTGTTCAACAGCCTCAATGCCGCCATCAGCCTGATCCGCCTGCGCCCGTATGACGCGGAAACCCTGTTGGAAAACCTTGCCAACCTCTTCCGCGCCCAACTGCGCGACGGCAGCCAAAGCAGCACTTTAGGACAAGAAATCGAGTGGGCGCAGGAATACATTGCCATCGAACAAATCCGTATGGGTCATATGCGCGTACAGGTTATGTGGCAGCACCAAGCACCCGATGATGCGGAAACGCCGCACCTCCTGCTCCAACCCCTTTTGGAAAACGCGGTCTTCCACGGCGTTGAATCGACCCACCGCCCCGGCATGATTACCGTGTTTACCAAGCTCAACAAATCATCCATCTACATCCGCATCGAAAACCCGTACACCCCGCCTGAAAGCAGCGAAAACGCCAAGCCGCACAAGGGCAACTCGATGGCGCTGCGCAACCTCAAAGAACGTCTGACGCTGATGTACGACAATGACGCTAAAATCCAAAGCCGCCAACTCGACGGCATTTTCCGCGTCGACATCCGCCTGCCTTACCGCAAAAAAGCGTCTGATGTGAACAGGCTGTTCGGTTAATACAACCAATCCCATCAAGACAAGCTTCTACGGCAAGCGCACGTTTCTCAATTCAGATTCACATCACAAGTCTCATCAAAAAAGGTCGTCTGAAAAGTTTCAGAGACCTCAAACAAACCACCGTCAACCTTATGAACACCAAAACAATCTTAAAATGGCTTCCCGTGGTTTTGTCCGTCTTGGGCGCATTGGGTTACAGCTCACGCGACACCGAGATCATCCGCTCCGGCGTGCAATTCGCTTCTGCGCTCACAGGCAGCAGCCATTTCGGCATGGAAGCCTTCAGCGCATTATTATCGGAAACCGTCAAATCAGGGTCGTCTGAAAATAATGCACACCAAAGTCGTCCGCACACTCAAAAACGCAACTCTGCCGCGCCCCATACTTATCGCGGCAAAATCTCCAAAATCCACGACGGCGACACGCTCCACGTTATCGACGAAGACGGCGCGAAACACAAAATCCGCATGGCGTATATCGACGCGCCCGAAATCAATCAGGCTTACGGCACACGTTCGCGGGACAACTTAATTGACGCCGCCGACGGTAAAAAGGTGAAGGTACTCGTATTTGAAACAGACCGCTACAAACGCGAAGTCGCGCAAGTCTCCGTCGGCACAATCGATTTGAACCTCATGCAACTGCGCGACGGAGCGGCATGGCATTACGACAACTACGCCAAAAAACAACAAAGCAAAACCGCCTACACCGACTACGCCGCCGCCCAAAAACAAGCGAAACAAAAACGCAAAGGCTTGTGGAGCGGTAAAAATCCCCAAGCCCCGTGGGAATTCCGCCGCGAAGAGCGCGAAGGGCAAAACGGCGGACACAACGACCGCCGTGAAGAATCAGACGGACAATGGTTTGGGATTTGGTAACTAGCGGCTCTCGACATTTTACTTTCCAAGCGGATTTTTGTTCACAAAGCGGAAGCTTCAAAGCGGAAACCGCAACAAGGTTGGACGCCTTGCGAGGATTTCCAACGCAGAAAATGCCGCTTTGGGGATAAAAAGGCACAGAAACTATTGAATGTCGACAGCCCCTAATATAAACAAAGGTCGTCTGAAAAATATTTTCAGAGACCTTTTAATGAATCCAACGCATTAACGGCATTGCAACCAAGTACGTTTAAGATGATCGACATCCGTCACTTTGCAAACATTTCCGGAGCAGTTGACCGAATAATCTACCTTGACGGGACTACCCCATTGTTTGAAGCTGGCACGAATTTTGCCGTTGGACAAAGCAGATACGTTAACCTTTACTTCGGTTTCAGGATCCTGACTGTTCCATATCGGATCAGCCTCCACACACAAATCCGCCGACCGAGAAGCTGTACGGATGGCTTTTTTCAAAGAAGCATCTGCATATCGGTTCAAAATTTTCACGCCCGATTCATCATCGCGGCTTGCTTCTTGATAAATTTTTTTAACCAAATGAATCTTGGTGGCATTGTCTCCGCTTGCAAAAGAGACAGACGGCACCAGTAACGCAGCGAAAAGTATTGTCGCTATTTTGTTCATATTATGTTTTCCTAAAATCGAATCATGCCTAGCCTACCGCCCAATATCCTATTGAAACCATACTCAGTATTGACTTGGCAGGCATCAGCCGTAAAAATACAAAAAGAATTATATCCATCGGATATGCTTTTTCAAACCAATTTAAATGTCATCACCCATTACCCATCCTATAAAGAGGTCGTCTGAAATGCCTGTCATGCTGATTGTCCGTCCGTCCGCGCGTGCGGAGATGATGTGCGAACCTGTTCGCAGGTAGGGTGGCGCGCGCGAGTGTTGAGTCCGGTTGAAATCGAGCCGGATGAAACGGCGTTACGCGGCTTGAAAGAACAGTTTTCCCGTGTGGACGCGGTGTTTTGGGTCAGTCCGACGGCAGTTGAAACCGCTGCGCCGTATGTCGATTTTTCAGACGACCTGAAGGCTCAGATTGCGGTCGGACAGGCAAGCGGTCAGGCGTTGGTACGCTGCGGCGCAAAAAATGTTTATGCGCCGCAAGAAGGCAACGACAGCGAGGCGGTGTTGCGGCTGCCGGTTTGGGATACGCTACCGCAAGGCGCGCGCGTATTGATTGTGCGCGGACGCGGCGGGCGCGATTTTTTGGCGGAGTCGTTAAAGAAAAAAGGCTTTGCGGTGGAAATCGCGGAAGTGTATTTCAGACGACCTAATGAATTGAATTGGCAGGATTTTGATGCCGAATCGATTGATGCCGCCTTTATCGCTTCGGGCGAACTGGTACGCGGGCTGTTTGCTCAGGTTCCGCCGCAATTTTCCCGATTCTTCGAATCCTTGTTATACTTCACCCATCATCCGCGCATAGCCGACGCGCTTCGCAAGGCGGGTGCGCACCACATACGGGTCGTCGCTTCTCTGAAAGCGGCACTTTCATTACTTCCTAAGGAGCAAACCGATGAGCCGGTCTGAAGACAATCCATCCGAAGCAAACGAAGCTGGTCGACCGATTATCGTCGACAGTCAAGGCAACGCGGAGTCGTCTGAAACAGCGGCTCCGAAAAAGGCAAAACAGCCTAAAATCTCCGAATACGCAGGAACACACATGTCTGAATCTAAAAATCTTCCCCAAAACCAACCCGCCCCCGTCATCATCAAACAATCCGGCGGCAGAGGGCTGGCAGTCGGCGCGCTGGTGCTGGCGCTGCTGGGTTTGGGTGCAAGCGGCTTTTTGTTTGTACAAGGGCAGAACGTATTGAAAACCAAGAGCTTTCGTTTAACCAAAAGCTCGATAAAGCCGCCTTGGGCGAATCTGAAAACGCCTTACTCCTGAAAGATCATTAAACCGCCAAACCGCCATCCAAGCCGAAATCGACCGCTTGGGCAAAGCGCAAATGGCAAACAACGAACAAATCCTGTTGACGCAAAAAGCGTATCAAGAACTGACCAAAGGGCGCGTCAACTGGCTGGTTGACGAAGCGGAAACCATGTTGAACCTCGCCTCGCAGCAACTGCTCTTATCAGGCAACGTACAAGGTGCAGCGGCGGTTTTGGAACACATCGACGGCCGTCTGAGCCGTTTCGACCAGCCCGAACTGCTGTCCATTAAACAAGCCGTCAGCCATGATTTGGCGGCATTGAAAAACCGTCCTTACGTCGATATTTCCGGCACGGCGTTGCGTCTCGACCGCTTGGAAACCGCCGTTTCCGGTCTGTCGCTGGTGTTGGACGGCGTATTGCAGCCGGGCGAGCAGGCGCAAAGCAACGGTGCGTCTTCAGGCTCTTGGTGGCAAAACGCTTGGGATAAATCTTTGGTTGCGCTTAAAGGGCTGGTGGAAGTCCGCCGACTCGACAATAAAGACGCGATGCTGCTTTCGCCCGAACAGGCGTATTTCGTCCGCGAAAACCTTCGCCTGCGCCTTTTGGACGCGCGTACCGCGTTGTTGCAGCACAACGGCGAGGTTTATCAAAGCGATTTGAACTACGTCGAAGCAGCGGTCAGACAATACTTTGACGGCAAATCGCCTGCGACGCAGGCATGGCTGAAAGAGTTGTCTGAATTGAAAGCGCTCGATGTGCGCATGATTTCAGACGACAGTTTGAAAGCCAGCCTCAGCGCAGTCCGCGCTTATCAAGACGGCACGCGCACTCCGGTCGCACTGCCCGAACCCGTAACGATTGCTGCGTCTGCTCCTCTGCCCTCCGCCGCTTCCGAAGCGGCCGTTCCTCAAACCGCTGCGCCGGTAAATGAAAACGCTTCTGCACCGAAGGCTCCCCATCCTGCCAAAGCAAGACCCGCGCCTGCTCAGAAAACTGCTCCAGCCGCCCAAACAGAAGCGAAACCTTTAGAAGCTCCGGCGCTGCCTTCCGAGACTAAGCCGCAAAACATTCCCGAGCCGGAAAAGAAAGCGGCTCCTGAAAAACAAAACCGTCCTGCCGCCGATGTTGAGACCAAAGGAGGCCGCGCATGAAAGCCGTCGTCTGGATTGTCGTTTTATTCGCAGCTGCAGTCGGTATCGTCCTGACTTCCGGTGTTTACACGGGTAATGTCTATATCGTTGTCGGACAAGTCATGATGCGGGTCAACCTGCACGCCTTTGTCTTAGGGCTGGTCCTGTTTGTCGTTGTCCTGTATTTCCTGATCAAATTCATCGTCGGCCTGATGAACATCCCCACCCGTATGCAGCGTTTCGGTACGGCGCGCAAAGGCCGTCAGGCAGCCGTTGCCTTAAACAGCGCAGGTTTGGCATTTTTCGAAGGCCGCTTTGAAAAAGCGGAGCAAGAAGCCGCCAAAGTATTGGAAAACAAAGAAGCCGGCGACAACCGAAACCTTGCGCTGATGTTGGGTGCGCACGCCGCCGACCAAATGGAAAACTTCGAGCTGCGCGACCACTACCTGAAAGACATCGAAAAACTGCCGAACAAACAGCAGCTTTCCCGCTATCTGTTGTTGGCAGAATCCGCGCTCGGTCGCCGCGATTATCCGACCGCCCTGGAAAATCTGAACGCCGCCGCGCGCATCCATCCCAACCTGTCCCGCCTCGCCCGCCTGCAACTGCGTTATGCCTTTGATCACGGCGATGCGGAAGACGTGTTGGCGAAATCCGAAAAACTGATGAAAGCCGGCGCGATTAACGATTTTGAAGCGGAGCAATACCAAAGCTGGGCATACCGCCGCCTGTTGGCTGAAGCGTCAGATGCGGCTCGTCTGAAAGCCTGCCTGAAGCGTATTCCCGAAGCACTCAAAGCGGACGAATTGTGTGTCGCCATTGCTGAAAAATACGAGCGTCTCGGACTCTATACCGAAGCTGTCAAATGGGTGCGCCACTACTATCCGCAAAACCGCCGTCCCGAACTTTTGGAAGCCTTTGTCGAAAGCGTCCGCTTCTTCAACGAACGCGGTCAGCAAAAAGCCATCGACCTTGCCGATTCTTGGTTGAAAGACAAACCCGACGATGCGCCGCTCTTGATGTACCTCGGACAGCTTGCCTACGGCCGCAGCCTGTGGGGTAAAGCGCAAAGTTATCTTGAAGCCAGCATCGCCCTGCAACCGAGCACTGCTGCCCGCCTCATGCTGGCGCGCGTACTCGACGAAACCGGACAACCGCAAAAAGCTCAGGAACAGCGGAAGTTGGTTTTGGAAGCCGTCTCCGAAGAAGAGCGCCACGCCGCGTTGGAACAGCATAGCTGAGTTTGAGAAACATCTTTATCTATCTCCTTTTTCAGACGACCTTTCATTGCGGAAACCGCCGCAAAGGTCGTCTGAAAACCGTTTTCCTTCCCTGTTTTACAAACAAACCGAAAGCCCCACATGACCTCTTTGAAAAACGACACTTTCCTCCGCTCCCTGCTCAAACAGCCCGTCGAATACACGCCGATTTGGATGATGCGTCAGGCGGGGCGTTATCTGCCCGAATACAAAGCCACGCGCGCGAAAGCGGGCAGCTTCCTCGATTTGTGTAAAAACACCGAATTAGCGACCGAAGTCACCATCCAGCCCTTAGAACGCTTCGATTTGGACGCGGCGATTTTGTTCTCCGACATCCTGACCGTCCCCGACGCCATGGGCTTGGGACTGTATTTTGCCGAAGGAGAAGGCCCGAAATTCGAACGTGCCTTGCAACACGAATCCGACATCGCCAAGCTGCAAGTGCCCGACATGGAAAAACTGCAATACGTCTTCGACGCGGTAACTTCCATCCGCAAAGCATTGGACGGCCGCGTACCGCTCATCGGCTTCTCCGGCAGCCCGTTCACGCTCGCCTGCTACATGGTCGAAGGCGGCAGCAGCAAGGAATTCCGCACCATCAAAACCATGATGTACTCGCGCCCCGATTTGTTGCACAAAATCCTCGACACCAACGCCCAAGCCGTTACCGCCTACCTCAACGCCCAAATTGATGCAGGCGCGCAGGCAGTGCAGATTTTCGACACTTGGGGCGGCGTCCTGAGCGATGCGGCGTTTAAAGAGTTCAGTCTCAAATACATCCGCCAAATCGTCGCCGGATTGAAACGCGAAAGCGAAGGCAGACGCGTTCCCGTCATCGTGTTTGCCAAAGGCGGCGGACTGTGGCTGGAAAGCATGGCGGAAATCGGCGCAGACGCATTGGGCTTGGACTG
Source organism: uncultured Neisseria sp. (assembly GCA_927911515.1). GTDB lineage: Bacteria > Pseudomonadota > Gammaproteobacteria > Burkholderiales > Neisseriaceae > Neisseria. The sequence continues at coordinate 519 of CAKMQH010000171.1, read as the reverse complement.
GACGTGCAACATCGGCGAAGCACGCTGCTGCGTCGGCGAGCAAGTCGCCCTGCAAGGCAACTTCGACCCGTTTGCCCTCTTCGGCACGCCCGAATCCATCCGCACCGAAGTCGCGCGCATCCTTGCTGACTACGGACACGGCAGCGGCCATGTCTTCAACCTCGGACACGGCATCAACCAACACGCCGACCCTGAACACGCCAAAATCTTAGTCGATACCGTACACGAACTGTCGCGCCAATATCACGCCTGATTGAGCGCGTAACATAAAAAGGTCGTCTGAAAACCAAGCTGCTTGGGCAGTTTTGGTTTTCAGGCGACCTTTTGTTTTGCGTTGGGTTATAGTGGATTAACAAAAATCAGGACAAGGCGACGAAGCCGCAGACAGTACAAATAGTACGGAACCGATTCACTTGGTGCTTCAGCACCTTAGAGAATCGTTCTCTTTGAGCTAAGGCGAGGCAACGCCGTACTGGTTTAAAGTTAATCCACTATAAAAGTAAAAATAAGACATTTTCT
>CAKMQH010000170.1 GCA_927911515.1 uncultured Neisseria sp. | reverse complement strand
AGAGACCTTTTGATTTTTAAGTAGCCTAAGCCACGCGTTTTAACAGCCAAAGAAAGCAAGGCTGGTTTAAAAAACGTTTTCAAACGACCGCTCTTTAGGCGCAGGGCGTGCTTTCCCGTCCACCGTTTTCAGACGACATTCACCCCCAACATTTTCAGCTAGTCTTCAAACGTCGTCTGAAAGCCCCAAACCACCGCCGTTTATTCCACCCACTGAACAACATCCCCCGCCGCCTGACGCGTTTTGGCGCGCTTAGGTTCGTTCGCACGGTAGCCGAATGCCGCCATCACGCTGACTCCATATTCGCGCGGGTCGATTAAGCCTTTGAAGGATTGGCTGCGTGGTTGGGGGCTTTCAGACGACGTTTGAAGGTCGTCTGAAAACGTTAAAAGCAGCCGGCGCTTTGATTTTTAAAGGTGCGAGCTGCTTTTTTTGTTCCTATTACGTCATGACGGTATTGCAACACCTATTCACAAAAAAAACGCAGTTTTATTGTAACGTTCCAAACATTTCCCCTATAATCCGCCTGTTTTCAATTTTCACACGCAAAGAAAGGAGCAGCCATGACACGCAATACTTCAATCCGCTCAATCACATTCTTTGCAGCCCAAGCGTCGGTCTGATTTTCGGACAACGCGTTCCCGCATTTTCCCTATCGCCCGCTTCGGGCTGCTTTCCCATCAATCGGACAGAGGTCGTCTGAAAACGTCAGACGGCGGTCGGTATATTTTCAAACCGCGTATCTTTTTTAAGCCGTCGGTTTGGATTCGTTTTGCCCTCTGTCCGTGTTAAAGAAAGCATACACATGGGCAATTATCAAAATCCCCATCATATTCACATCATCGCTGATTCAGAAACCTGGATTGAAGGCAACGCCGTCGCTCAACTCGAAACCACCGCCAAGCTGCCGCACATGCTGCACGTAGCCGGTATGCCTGATTTGCACGCTGGGCGCGGTTATCCCGTCGGCGCAGCGTTTTTCAGCGATCGCCATTTTTATCCCCGCGCTCATCGGCAACGACATCGGTTGCGGCATGGCATTTTGGCAAACGGATTTGTCCGCCGCCAAGCTCAAACCTGCCAAACTTGCCAAGCAGCTCGGCAACATTGATACGCCTTTGAGCCAAGACGAACAAGAAGCCTTGCTCGGAGAAGCCGCATCTGATTTTCCGTTTTCAGGCGACCTCGCTGTCGGCACCATTGGCGGCGGCAATCATTTTGCCGAATTGCAAACCGTCGAAACCGTTTACCGCGCTGATTTGCTTCCCGCTGACTTTGATGCAGACCGTTTGCAATTGTTGGTACACAGCGGTTCGCGCGGCTTGGGTCAGCAAATTTTGCGACGCCACGTCGAAGCCTACGGTCATCGAGGTTTGGAGGAAGGAAGCGAGGCTGCGGCGGACTATCTTGCCGAACATCAGGCAGCCCTTGAGTTCGCCGGTCTAAACCGCCGCCTGATTGCCGCCAGAATGCTCGACCGCTGGCGTACGGAAGGCGATTGCCTGCTCGACGTGCATCACAATTTCCTCGAACAAACCGAAATCGCAGGACAAACCGGCTGGCTGCACCGCAAAGGCGCAACGCCCGCCGATAAGGGTCTGGTCATGATACCCGGCTCGCGCGGCGATTACAGCTATCTGGTTCTGCCGACCCAAGATTGCCAAATTTCGCTGAACACATTGGCACACGGCGCAGGACGGAAATGGCAGCGCGGCGAATGCAAAGGCCGCCTGTCACACAAATATTCCGCCGACAGCCTGCGCCAAACCGCATTCGGCAGCGTGGTCGTTTGTCAGGATAAGGCTTTAATTTTTGAAGAAGCTCCGCAGGCTTATAAAAACATAGACAGCGTCATTTCAGCCATGAAAAGCGCAGGTCTGATTGAATTGGTCGCTCGGTTCAAACCCGTTTTGACTTACAAAACCAGTGGCGGATGCGGAGGTGAGGCATGAAATCATCAGTAAATTTAAAGATTTCTACGACCACAAAGTGGCGAAATACGGTGTCGACCCCGTATTGGTGTTTGACCGTCGCTTGCTGCCCGGTGCTGAAATCCTACACAGCCTGCCTAAACCGCCCGCCGAGTGGGAAAAGGAATACGGCGCGTGCGCCGTGGTATCCGAACTGTATATCGGCAACCTGCGCGTATACCTGTTTGCGACGAATGATAAAGTCTATACGTCTTACGATGTCGGACAAGTTTTCGGTACAAAATTCGGGCGTTATACCTTTGGGTCGATACGTTTCAAAGATGGCGCGAAATATATCTTGTCGCAATACGGCAGTTACTACTTTGCTTGGTGGCATGATGAAATCAAAAACTCTGCTTTTCAAGCAACCCGCTGCAACCGAGACGACAAAAGCTTGAAACCTTATCGCGACATCCCGTTGTTGCTGGTGTATTACGCCGATCCGAACAGCCCAATGCGCATGAACTCGCAACGAGGTTTTGTCGCCAACCCGCAACTTTCCGCACTCGGCATCTACATCGATCCCGATATTGTGTGGCAGAACATTTGCGAATACCTGTCGCAACTCAAAAGCGAGGTGGAAATCAGTCCGATCGTGCCTGACAAAGCCAAAATCGGCAACAAGGGATTCGACGAAAAATATTCCTTCCGCCCAAAAATGAAAGGAAATAAACCATGATTTATCTGCAAATTTCCACCGCCCAAGGACCTGCCGAATGCCGCATCTTTGCCCGTTTCGTATTGGGCAGGCTGCTTGCCGAAGCGCAGGCGGAAGGTGTTGAGTCGGAAATCATCTCTGAAACTGCCGATAAACACGGCATTATGTCGGCGTTGCTTAAATTGGACGGCAATCATGCCGAAACTCTGGCGCAGCGTTGGCAAGGTTCGCTCCAATGGATATGCGCCAGCCCCGTCCGCCTGAAACATCCGCGTAAAAACTGGTATATCGGCGTTTTCCGTATGCCCGACATGCCTGAAATGCCGTCTGAAAGCGAAATCGAGTTTCAAACCTGCCGTTCGGGCGGCAAAGGCGGGCAGCACGTCAATAAAACTGAAAGTGCCGTCCGTGCCACTCATAAAGCAAGCGGTATTTCCGTGCGCGTCGAAAGCGAACGCAGTCAGCATGCCAACAAAAAATTGGCTTTGACCCTGCTGGCGCAAAAGTTGGTGGAACATCATGCCGGACAAGCTGACGATTACGCCCGCGCACAGCACAGCCAGCTTTATCAGGTGGAACGCGGCAACCCGAAACGGACGTTCATCGGAACGGAGTTTAAGGAGAAGTCGGATTCTAAACGTTGAGTTGAGACAGCCGCTTTGGTAATGTCGTAATCTTCCGTATTTTTAATATGCGGGAAAAGGTCGTCTGAAAATGCAGATTTGCGTTTTCAGAGACCTTTTTATTTGTTTGGCTATCAACACTCGGTCAATAAGAATCCGGGATGTGTTTGAAATACAGCATGACCAGATACCAAAACAGCGTCGCGGCGGCTGCGCCAAGCAGCACCCATGCGCTGATTTTGGCGACATCACGCAGGGCGCGTTTTTGCTTGCGGCTGAAGAGGCGGTTGATAATCAGCGCGGCAAGTGCGAAAAAGAAAAAAATACGGAAAAGTCTGCCTATCATATCTGGAAGCGGGGAGGTCGTCTGAAAAAGTATGGTTCGGGCACGGCGGCATGGGGATGGATGTTTCAGCGCGTCAGGCTGCTTGTCCGACCATGTCAAAAAGTCATGCCGTTTGCTATATAATAACGCTTTTCGCCGCATTTGTTGGAACAGGATATGAGTCAAAATGCCTCGGTGGGCATTGTAACGCCCCAAAAAATTCCGTTTGAGATGCCGCTGGTTTTGGAAAACGGTAAAACTTTGCCGCGTTTCGATCTGATGATTGAAACCTATGGCGAGCTGAATGCCGAAAAAAACAATGCGGTTTTAATCTGCCATGCGCTGTCGGGCAACCATCATGTTGCGGGCAGACATTCGGCGGAGGATAAATATACGGGCTGGTGGGACAATATGGTCGGACCCGGCAAACCGATTGATACGGAACGTTTTTTCGTGGTTGGTTTGAACAATCTGGGCGGCTGCGACGGCAGCAGCGGGCCTTTGTCGATTAATCCTGAAACGGGCAGGGAATACGGCGCGGATTTTCCGGTGGTTACGGTGAAGGACTGGGTAAAATCCCAAGCCGCGCTTGCCGATTATCTCGGCATCGAACAATGGGCGGCGATTGTCGGCGGCAGCTTGGGCGGTATGCAGGCTTTGCAGTGGACGATTTCCTATCCCGAGCGCGTGCGCCATGCGTTGGTGATAGCGTCTGCGCCGAAGCTTTCTACGCAAAATATCGCGTTTAACGATGTGGCGCGTCAGGCGATTTTGACCGACCCCGATTTCAATGAAGGACATTACCGCAGCCACAATACCGTTCCTGCACGGGGCTTGCGGATTGCCCGCATGATGGGACACATCACTTATCTTGCCGAAGACGGCTTGGGCAAAAAATTCGGACGCGATTTGCGTTCAAACGGCTATCAATACGGCTTTGGTGTTGAATTTGAAGTGGAATCCTATCTTCGCTATCAGGGCGACAAATTCGTCGGACGGTTCGACGCCAACACCTACCTGCTTATGACCAAGGCTTTGGACTATTTCGATCCGGCGGCGGATTTCGGCGACAGCCTGACCCGCGCCCTGCAAAATGTGAAAGCGAAATTTTTTGTCGCCAGCTTCAGTACCGACTGGCGTTTCTCGCCCGCGCGTTCCAAAGAGCTGGTTAAAGCGTTGATTGCCGCGCACAAGCCGGTGCAGTATATCGAAGTCAAATCCAACCACGGCCATGACGCTTTTTTGATGGAAGACGAAGCCTATATGCGCGCCGTAGCGGCTTATATGAACAATGTTGACAAGGATTGCCGATCATGAACTTGCGCGACGATTTGCAATTGATTTACGACTGGATTCCCGAAGGCAGCCGCGTTTTGGACTTGGGCTGCGGCGACGGCGAATTGCTGGCGGCTTTGGTGGAACACAAAAAATGCAGCGGCTACGGCATCGAAATCGACACCGACAGCGTCATCGCCGCCATGTCGCGCGGCGTGAACGTCATCCAAGCCGATTTGGAGCAAGGTTTGGCAGAATTTGGCGACCAGACCTTTGACGTTATCGTCCTGAGCCAAACCATCCAAGCCATGCAAAATACCGAAAAAATCCTGCGCTGCCTCATGCGCGTGGCGAAACAGGCGATTGTCAGCTTCCCGAATTTCGGCTACTGGCGCAACCGTTTCCAAATCGCCATCGGCGGCCATATGCCCGTCTCCGAACGCATGCCCTACCATTGGTACGACACGCCGAACATCCATTGGTGTACGCTCAAAGACTTTGATTTATTGTGCGCCAAAAACAAAATCCGCGTCCTCGAACGCGCCGTCATGGCGGGCAACAAACAGGTCAAACATTTCCCCAACCTTTTGGGCAGCTTGGCGTTTTACCGCGTTGGGTAAGATAGGCTGAGAACCTTGTTGGTATAGTGGATTAAATTAAACCAGTACGGCGTTGCCTCGCCTTAGCTCAAAGAGAACGATTCTCTAAGGTGCTGAAGCACCAAGTGAATCGGTTCCGTACTATTTGTACTGTCTGCGGCTTCGTCGCCTTGTCCTGATTTAAATTTAATCCACTATAATAACGAGGTTCTTCAGTTGTACTAACAAGAGGTCGTCTGAAAAAATGAAATGACAGATTTTCAGACGACCTTTTTATGTTGAAAACAATATTATGAAAAACGAAAACGTCATTACTTCTCTTATTACTTACCGCAATCATGCTGACCGCGTGTTCTCCGAGCAAAGAAGATAAAAACCAAAAGAAGTTGGCGCATCCAC
>CAKMQH010000169.1 GCA_927911515.1 uncultured Neisseria sp. | reverse complement strand
GTCGAAGGCAAACCATTTTTCCTGCGCGACGCTCGGCAGCGACGACAAGCCTTCGTAAATCGTCGGCCAGCTGCCGAAAACTTTCAGCCCTTCGGGTTTGCCCGTTTGCAGGGTTTTTTTCCAAGTCAAACATACCTTGGTAACAGATTTCCTGCGTGAAATCCATGTTCACACGCGCCATTTTGTCTTTTAGTAAAAACCAGCCTGCTTTGCTGATGAAATAGCGGTTGTCGCGGGTATGTACCGTGCCGATGGAGAGCGAGGCTTCCAGCAGCACTTGCGCGGCGTAACCGCTGATTTGGGCTTTCTCGGCGATTTCGGCTTGAGTAAGGCCGTCTGAATGGTCGTTCAGCAAATCCAAAATGCCGAATTTCACCATCAGGCGGGATACTTGGAACACAATCGGCGCAAAGGCGATTTCCTGCGCCAAACGCTGCGCTTCGCCTGCGGACTGGTGTTCTTCGGAATAACGTTGTTCTAGTGCTGGAAAAAGGTGCATATTTTCTATCTTTTCATTTGATTATGGGTTGTTATTAGGTTTGCGGCTATTTAAAAAACGGGTCATGCCGAGGCCGCATATTTTTGAGCGGGATTATCCCTGATTTGCAGGTTTTCCTCCTCCTGCAGAAGAGGGCGGAACCTAAAAAGCATTTTCAGACGACCTCGAACACAATCCGACCCGATGCGCACGGATTGTCGCCGTTGCTGACTTTAAAGCTCAATTTGTTTTTGGCCTCATCGTATTTCAGTTCCACCGACACTTCGTCATGCGGACGGACAAACTGCTGGTATTTCAAATTTTCCACGCGGCCGACGCGCTGCCTGCCCCACGGATGACGCGCCGCCAGATCGCGCACCCATTGCAGCTCGACTACGCCGGGTACGAGCGGAAAAGTGGCGAAATGGCCGCCGAAATAGACCAAATCGAGCGGCACGCGGCCGATGAAGGTTTCGGCGGCGGTTTCTTCTTCAGATGATGTTTTTGACCAAACGGGCGATATTTGGGCGATGGTAAAGGTCGTCTGAAAATCGGCGGCGGCGATTTTTGCCTGAGCGTTGCGCGGCAGGCTGTCGGCGAAACGCCAGTAACGGGGCAGGGCGATGGTGTCCTGCGTGGCGGCAAGGTGGCGTTTAAGCGCGTCGGCAACGGCGGCTCTACCTTGGTCGCGCAGGGCGGCGATACCGTCCGCGTTTAATGCCGCCCATATAGCGATGCGCTGATGTTGCGGATGGCGTCCGCAATGGGCGTCGGCAATCCACGGATGCCGTAAAAGTTCGTGTTCGATTTGGGTCAGCGACACGCGTTTGTCCTCGAATTTGATGATGCGGTCTTGGCGGCCGAGCAGCAGGAAACCGTCGTGCTGCGGCTCGATTAAGTCGGCGGTCTGGCGGCGTTCGGGCGACCACGGCGAAGATGCCCACAATGCGCCTTCTTCATTCTGCCCGATTTCCACGCCTTTGAGAGGCTGCCATTCTTGGCGTTCACGACGCGACGCAATCACGCCGGTTTCGGTGCTGCCGTACACTTCAAACGGGCGGACGGCAGCCTGTTGCAGCAAATCCGCCGTGGCTTCGGGCAGCGCGCCGCCCGCCGACACGATGCCCGCGATTTTATGTCCGATGCTCTGCCAGTTGCGGTTTTCGCCCAATCGGTTGAGTACCGCCGGACTGGCAATCCACACCACTTTTTCATGCGCCGCCGTGCCGGCGAGCAGGTTTTCCGGATAAACCGCCTGCCGCCGCTCCATAGGCCAGCCCATGGTCAGCGCAAGCGCGAAGCGGAAAGTGAAGCCGTAAAGGTGTTGCGGAATAACGCTGCCAATAACCGTTTCCCCGCCGCGTCCGAACGGCAGCGCGTCCGCCAACATCAAGGCTTCCGCCTGCATTTGCGCCGCGGTTTTCACAATCACCTGCGCCTCGCCGCTGGAACCCGACGTTTTCAGCCACGCTTCGGCATGGTCGGGAATCAGATGGTTTTCAGGGGCAGGCGTCGGGTTTTCAGTCGATGCGTGTGCAGGCAAATCGGGCAGGTGCCATACGGGTGGGCTGGCTTGCACATTCAACGGCTGTCCGGAGTCATCGCGTTGTTCGGTTTGACTGCCCAACTTGCTTTGCAAATCTTCGGAATCCGTCAAAAACACATCCGCCGTCCGCCCCCAGTCCAAATTGTCCCGCGCCAGATTCGGCAGCAGCAACACCCGCCCGCCCGAATGCCATACCGCCAGTACGGCGCAGGCAAACAGCGCGGCATCGTCAAACCACAACGCGGCAGTTTGCGCGTTTGCCGTTTTCAGACGACCTGACAGCCGGAAAACATCACGGTTGAAATCAGCGCGCGTCCAATTCGGATGGGTGGCGATAAGGTCTTGTTGGGGCAGGTCGGGGGATAGGATTTGAGTAAGGCGCATGGGTTGGGTAATAAGTTATTAAATCAAAAATATTGTCAGAATCGGCAATTGGTCGGCTTAAACCTTCAATACGGCTTTCCGATACACCCACTCTCCGGCAAACAAAAGCCCCATCAACACATACGACACAATGCCGGTATAAGCCGCCCACCAGTCGTAATATTGTAAGCCAGCCAGAATGGCGGCGGTTGCGCCGTTGAGGATGAAGAAGCCGCACCAGATTTGCGTAACGTGGCGGGTGTGGCGCACGCCTTCGGGCGGCAGGTCAGGGTGTTGCAGTCGGGCGAAGCGCTCGATGACGGTTTGTTTGGCAAACAGGCTACCGCCGAAAACGGCAAGCATCAGCGCGTTGACGGCGATGGGATACCAATACATCGAGTCGGGTCGTCTGAAAACCAGTACGGCGGCGAAAAAGGCGGCAAGGATAATCGCTGTAATGCGTTGAGCTGTGGTTTGCGGCATGGCGGCGCGTATCAGCACAGGATGCACATGGCGGCGCAAGCCAGAAAACGCGCCGTTTTCCCTGCCGTAATACCATAGGAGCGGATAGGCAAGGCTGGCGAGGGTCAGCAGGAGTTTTTCCTTAATA
>CAKMQH010000168.1 GCA_927911515.1 uncultured Neisseria sp. | reverse complement strand
GTCTGCGGCTTCGTCGCCTTGTCCTGATTTAAATTTAATCCACTATACATTCAGATTTCGCAAAAATCTTCTGAAAATTCGCTCCAACAGGAGATCGCGCATTCTGAAACCGTTGCGGCAAATTTTATTTGTGTGTAAGAGAAACAAAGGTCGTCTGAAAACCAAGATTCTGGTTTTCAGAGACCTTTTTTATTTGTCTGATGGGTATTATTTCGCAGGGCTGCTGCTGACTTGCTTCATCCAGGCAAACAGTTCGTCCAAGTCATAATCGCCGCCGTGTCCGACATCCCAAGGCAGGGCGTAATCGACGGTGTAGCCGTTGTTTTGCAGTTTGGCGGCTAATATGGCGGAGACTGCCAACGAGGTGTCGCGGTCGTTGGTGCCGACGCGGATGCGCCAGTTTTGCGGCAGGTTCGCGCCCGGTTTGCCGATGTAGTTGAGCGGGTTCATGATTTTGACGGTTTCTTCGTCCGCGATTTCGGCGTTGGCGGCGGTGTTGTGTTGCATGGAGAACGCGGTGAAGTGGCGTTTATCGACGGTATCGGTGCCGAAGAGTTGGTTTTCGCCCGCGCTCAAATCTACGCCGTCAAAGGCGGGCGGTGTTTTTGCCGTCCGGCGGCTTTGGCGTAGGCATCGAAATCGACGGAGACGACTTTGCCGTTGCGGACGGTCAGCCATTTGCGGTCGCTTAGGTCTTTGCTCGCGTCAAGCTGGATTTGGGCGGATTGGGCGAGCAGGCCGGCAATATGGTTTTTAAAGCTGCCGTTGCCTTGGGCATTCCAGCGTCAGTGGTTTGCCTTCGGGGGATTTCAGGTTCAGGCTGTTGAGATAGGCGGGGTACAGCGGTTTGAGGAGGTCGGACAGTTTTTTCTCGTCATCGGTCAGCGTGCCGGCGACCAGCTCGCGTTTGACGCGGTAGTCGAGCATGGAAATATTCATTTTTTTATAGTCGTTAATGCCGTTGAACTGCCATTCGTAAGCCATATCGGCATGGTCCAAATCGGTAATCGGGCAGTAGGCGGATACGGCGAAAACCTTGTCGCTGCCGTCTGCCGCACCCAATGCTTTCAGATATTTTTCGTAATCTTTTTGGTCGGCTGTCGCGCCTAAGAGGGCGGACATCGCGCCGCCCGCGCTTGTGCCGTTGGAAATGATTTTTTCGGCATCGCCGGGCATGGCTTTGTCGTTGGCTTTCAGATAGCGGACGGCGGCTTTCAAATCGACAATGGCGGCAGGTGCTTTACCGGTAGATTCCGTTCTGCCGCGTGCGCCCGGGGAGGCAACGACATAGCCTTTAGAAAGGGCGGTCAGCGCGGCGTTCGGTGATTTTTGGCCGTCTTCAGGTTCGCCGCGTTTACCTTCCAAAGCAGGTTTGCCCGGTTCGGCAGGCATATAGCCGCCGATTTGGTTGGGCAGGAAAATCGGTGCGGTTTCGGCGGTAAAACCGTCTATCTCGCCACCGTTGTAATAGGCTTCGGGGACGTAAATATTGATGATTTCGTAGCGGGTGTCGACAGGATTGCGGACGTAAACCACGTTTTCGTAAGCGCGGAATTTAACCGCCTGACCATTCACTTCGATGCTTTGTTCGGTGTATTTCTGTTTGGAAAAGTCCAAGTTGTAGGTTTTGGCGGTTTGGACGTTGGCGCAGGCGTTCAAGCCCAGCGCGACGGAAACGGATAACAGGGTTTTGTTCAGCGTATTCATGATGTACTTTCTGATCTGAAAGGGTGGAGGGAGATAATAACCTAAAACAAAGGTCGTCTGAAAACCAAAATTCTGGTTTCAGACGACCTTTTTACTTCCTTAACGCTTTACCTGACGCGCTTTACCTGCCCGACTGTGCCCACACGTTTTGCAGGTAGGCGTAGGTCAGCTCGGCGGTGCCGGAGACCAGCGCGATGTCGCTGCCTAAGTCTTCGGCTTTACCCACGCCGATGGGCAAGGCGCCGGCGGCTTTGATGGCGGCGACGCCGGCTGCAGCGTCTTCAATGCCGATGCAGCGGCGGATGTCCGCGCCCACGCCCTCGGCAGCGGCGAGGAAGATGTCGGGGGCGGGTTTGGAATGCGCGACGGCGGCAGGGTTGGCGACGGCATCGAAGAAGTGGGTCAGCCCCATGCGTTCGAGCAGGAACGGGCCGTTTTTACTGGCGGACGCGAGGGCGATTTTTTTGCCGTTTGCCCTCAATGCTTCCAGCAGCGGCAAAATGCCGGGGTACACGTCTTCGGGTTTGACCGCCTGAATCATCTCGACGTAGTTGTCGTTTTTGCGGCGGGTCAGTTCGGCGAACTCGGCTTCGCTGACGGTTTTGCCGCCGTGCGCGAGGATGCGTTTGAGCGAATCGTCGCGCGACACGCCTTTGAGCTGCTCGTTAAACTTGCGGTCGATACTGATGCCCAGTTCTTCGGCGAGCTTTTTCCATGCGCGGTAGTGGTATTCGGCGGTGTCGGTGATGACGCCGTCGAGGTCAAAGAGCACTGCGGTGAAAGTCATTTTGCGCCCCCCTTATTTTTCCAACGCGGCAGTGTGGCTACCATTGAGTGTGATGTCTTTGCCGTACACCTGCAATTCGAGCGGCTCGCCTTTGAGCAGGGTGAAGACGACGTTTTCTTTGCCGACGGCGACTTTAATCAGACGACCGCGGTAGTTGATGTGGAAGGCGTAGCCTGTCCACGCGCTCGGCAGGAACGGGGTGAAGCTGAGTTTGCCGCCCCAGGTTTTCATTTGTGCGAAACCTTGGACGATGGCGAGCCACGAGCCGGTCATGGAGGTGATGTGCAGGCCGTCTTCGGTGTCGTTGTTGTAGTTGTCCAAGTCCAGACGGGCGGTGCGCTGGTACATTTCCACGGCTTTTTCTTCTTTGCCCAGTTCGGCGGCGAGGATGGCGTGGATACACGGCGACAGCGAGCTTTCGTGCACGGTCATCGGTTCGTAGAAGTCGAAGTTGCGGCGTTTTTTCGTCGATATTGAAACGGTCGCCGAAGAAGTAGATGCCTTGCAAGACGTCCGCCTGTTTGATGAAGGGCGAACGCAGGATTTTGTCCCACGACCATTTCTGGTTGAGCGGCAAATCGTCGGGCGAAAGCGCGGACACGGGGCGGATGTCTTTGTCGAGGAAGCCGTCGTGCTGCACGAACACGCCGAGTTCTTCGTCATGCGGACGGTACATATTCGCGCTGATGTCCGCCCATTTTTCCAATTCGGCGGAGCTCACGTTCAAATCCGGACGCGGGTATTTTCGCCAAGGCTTCGCGGGTGTAGTCCAATACCCATGCGGCGAGGGTGTTGGTGTACCAGTTGTTGTTGATGTTGTTTTCGTATTCGTTCGGACCGGTTACGCCGTGAATCATGTATTTGCCGTTGCGTTTGGAGAAGTGGACGCGGTCCGCCCAGAAGCGGGACACTTCAACCAAGACTTCCAAGCCTTCTTTGGCAAGATAGCTTTCGTCGCCGGTGTAGTTGGTGTAGTTGTAGATGGCGTAAGGAATCGCGCCGTTACGGTGGATTTCCTCGAAGGTGATTTCCCATTCGTTGTGGCACTCGATGCCCGTAAACGTTACCATCGGATAGAGTGCGCCCGCCAAGCCCTGTTCGCGCGCGTTGTGCTGCGCCTGCGGCAGTTGGTTGCGGCGGTATTGCAGCAGGTTGCGGGTAACTTCGGGTTCCGCCAGTGCAAGGTAGAGCGGCACGGCGTAGGCTTCGGTGTCCCAATAGGTCGCGCCGCCGTATTTTTCGCCGGTAAACCCTTTCGGACCGATGTTCAGGCGCGCGTCTTCGCCGTAGTAGGTGGAGAACAGTTGGAACAGGTTGAAGCGGATGCCCTGCTGCGCTTCGTCGCTGCCTTCGATGACCACGTCGGCGATTTCCCAACGGTGCAGCCAGCCTGCTTTGTGCGCGTCCAGCAAGGTTTCAAATGCAACGCCTGCGATTTTTTCCGACAAGGCGCGGCCTGCGGCTTTCACTGCTTCCAAGCCCTGATAATCGCGGCTGGTGGTAACAATCACGCGTTTTTCAAAGGTTTCGGGCGTACCGCCGACTTCGGCTTCAAAAGAATTGGAGACCTGCCAGTCGGTTTGGCTGCCGCCGAGGGCTTTGAAGCTGCCGGCGAAGGTTTGCTCGGCGTTGACGATGAATTGTTCCACGCCGAAGGGATTGGCGACGGTTTGGGTGGCAATGTAGGAGCGGTCGTCTGAAACGCCTTTGTCCAATACCTGCCAGAATTTTTCTTCGTAGTTGGAGTCTTCGTTTTTCACGTCGGCATCGATGATGGAATCAATGCGGACTTGGTGGGTTTTGCCGTCAACGGATACGGCTTCCCAGCGGATGAGAGCCAGTTCTTTTTGCGCGACGGAGAGGAATTTGCACACATCGAAACGCACGCCGAATACGGTGAACGAGCGGCGCAACACGCCGTGCTGCATATCGAGTTCGACGGAGAAGCCGGCAACGTCGTTTTTCGCCAAATCCACTTCCTGCCCGTCGACAAAGATTTTGACTTTGCTGAAATTGAGCGCGTTGATGGCTTTGCCGAAATATTTGGGGTAGCCGTTTTCCACCAGCCGACGCGGGTTTTGTCGGGGAACCACACGCCGGCGATGTAGGTGCCCAAGTGGCTGTCGGCAGAATAGGTTTCCTCAAAGCTGCCGCGCATACCCATATAGCCGTTGCCCAAGCTGGTCAGGCTCTCTTGCAGCCGTTTGTGTTCTTTTTCCAGTTTTGCCGAACGCAGCGTCCAAGGGCTGATTTCCATGATTCTTGTGTACATCGTAAAGCTCCTGTTTTGATGGTTTTATGGCAAACCGTTTTGAAATACGGTTTGTCTTATTCAATCGGATAAAGCGTCGGCAGAAGTTTCAGACGACCCTCCTACCGATAAATGAAGAAAATTATGCGCCGCCGTGTGTTTCTTTAATCAGGAACACGGAAAACGCGCCCAGCAGCAGGACGACACCCCCTACCAAGAACATATTGGCCTGCAAACCGCCCATCATCGGGAACAATATGAAACTCAACAGCGAAGCGACGATTTGGGGCATACAGATGGAGCCGTTAAACAAGCCCAAGTAAGTGCCCATATGTTTGCCCGACAAGGCGTTGGTCACAATCGTCAGCGGATAAGTGATGATGCCCGCCCAAGCAATACCAATTAAGATGTAAGACAACACCAGCGCGTATTGGTTGCTGATGAAGAATACGGAGAAAAAGCCGAGCGCGCCCAAAGCCAGGCAGCTGAAATAACCCGCCTTATGGTATCGGTTGGGGATTTTCGCCAATACAAACGAACAAATCACCGCTGCAACCGACTGCACCGCCGCCAATACACCGTACCAGTTGCCCGCTTCCTGATAGCCTACGGAAGACGCATCGGTCGTATGCCAGACGTTTTCCGCAATCGCGCCTGCGGAATAAGTCCACATATATTGGAAGGCGAACCAGCAGAAAAACTGCACCAGAGTAACCGTCCAAAAACGCTTTAGGCGCGGTTTTCAAGAGTTCGATCCAGTTGGTCTTTTCCTGATTCGCCGCCACGTCGATGCCGTGGTAGCGCGCGTAGGTTTCCGGATCGTATTCCTTCACTTTGAAAATCGTGAACGCGCTGGTAATCACCAGCAACGCCGCGCCCACATAAAACGCCACGACCACGGTCTGCGGCACGACGCCTTTCTCGGCAGTGTTCGCCAAACCGATATACGCGAACACAAACGGCAGAATCGCCGCCACAACCGCACCCGTATTCGCCAAGAAACTCTGAATCCCGTAGGCGTAGCCCTTCTGCTCCTCGTTGACCATGTCGCCGACCATCATCTTAAACGGCTGCATCGCCATATTCGACGACACGTCCAATAGCGCAATCATCAGCGCGCCGAACGACAAGGCCGCCAGCGACGCATAGCCGAAGCCGAAGCTGCCCGAGTTCGGCATCAAAATCATCACAATGACCGCAATCAGCGTGCCGTAAAGCAGATACGGCAGACGGCGGCCGCCCAAGCGCGGATTCCAAGTGCGGTCGGAGTAATGGCCGACAATCGGCTGTACCAGCATCCCCGCCAACGGTGGCAGGATAAAGAACCAGCCGAGGCTGTGCGGGTCGGCGCCGAGCGTTTGGAAGATGCGGCTCATCTGCGAGCTTTGCAGGGTAAAGGCCGTCTGAACGCCGAGAAAGCCGAAACTGAGCATCCAAATCGTGCTTTTCGGCAGCGAGGGCAAGCCCTGCCGTGTTGTTTGCGTATTGTCCGACATGAGGTAGTCCTTTCGTTTTTTGTAATAAAACCGGTTTCGGTAAACATCATGGATGGATACCGATAAAAGGGGTATGCCGTGAAGGCGCATGATGTTGAGTTGCGCGGGTCAAGGGTCGTCTGAAAACGAAGACTGAAGACGGATTCAGACGACCTTTTGTCCATATCACATGAAGCTCTTTTTTAATCAACAGTTTGGGTAATTCTGCCCAATCGGTTCAATTTTAGTAAGGCAGGCGGCGAACAATCCATAATCGTTGACGTTATGGGAGTGGTACAAAATAAGAAATCCGTCTGCGAGACAGTAACGAATGATTTAAAAAATTTGATGAACGAAGGAGAAGGCGTTTTCACTTGAAGAGTAGTTAAGCAAAACCGTTCGCCGCGCTTGGTTGGGATAAAAAGCACAGCCGGTGGGCTTTGGTTTTCAGCCGGTTTTGAGTAACGTGTCATCAGTAAAACGCGCTGGAGATTTTGTTGGAAAAGTGGGGGCGCGATTTGCTGTGGGATGATATTGTTGTTGTGAAGCATCTGTTGTAGATAAGCGGAGTCATTATGTTTAAACATACATGCTGACAGTTGCGATAAGTACATAGTTGACTATCCGCC
>CAKMQH010000167.1 GCA_927911515.1 uncultured Neisseria sp. | reverse complement strand
GACGAAGCCGCAGACAGTAACAGATAGTACGGAACCGATTCACTTGGTGCTTCAGCACCTTAGAGAATCGTTCTCTTTGAGCTAAGGCGAGGCAACGCCGTACTGGTTTAAAGTTAATCCACTATACAATCTACGGCAATCTTTCATCGTTATACTGCCCATGCCAGCAATAGCGGGTTAAATTTAAATCAGACAAGGCTGCGAAGCCACAGACCGTACAGATAATACAAAACCGATACACATCCAACCAAACACACATCATTCAAAACAAAAGAGCCTGCATAAAGCAGGCTCTTTATTTAGACTAACCGTATCAGATTAGAATTTGTGACGCAGACCAACTGTACCAGCAGTTTTCTCGTATTTGTTGTCGCCTTTACCTTCTCTCAACCAACCGGCAGAAATCAGGGCAGAAGTGCGTTTAGAGAAGTCGTAGTCAGCACCGACGATTACTTGGTTGTATTGGCTGTTGCCTTGTTTCACGCCTTTTTCTTTAGCTTTGAAGCCGTGAGCGTAAGAGACGCGGGGCATTACATTACCCATACGGTAACCGGCAGTTGCAGCAACTTCAGTACGCTCGTTTTTCTTAGCGTCAGCTACATCAGCTTTGAAACCTTCGTATTGACCTGCAACGGCAACCAATACATTGTTGGCATCGTAACCTGCTACCAAACGGTGTACTTGGTGATCTTTATAAGTATCAGCAGTCAAAGTAGTATTTCTGTTGAACGAATTCAAGTAATCTTTGTCCAGAGCAGAATGTTTAGCAAAAGAACCAGCATAGCGACCGAAGAAGCCGGCATTCTCATAGTTCAGACCCAAACCGTAAGAGTCACGGCTTTTCACATCGTGAGTATACTTGTCATCAGGATTAGCATTGTCACGTGGTTGGTATTGTACGCTTGCGCTGAAACCGGACAATACAGGTGAATCGTAGCGTGCAGACACTTTACGATGTTCTACACGTTCTAATTTGCCTAATGCCAAAACATCTGAGTTTGTCTCGCTGGCTTCCCAAGGATCGATGCTGTCGCTGCTGTCTTTCAGAGGAGTATTGAGTTTACCTGCACGGATTTTACCGAAGCCGCCTTCCAAACCGATGAAGGACTCGCGAGTTCCCCAACCTTTGTCAGTACCGGCAACAGAAGTATTTTGCTCTACTTGCCAAATAGCGTTCAGGTTGTTGCTCAGGTGCTCATGGCCTTTGAAACCGATGCGTGAACCGTAGTCAGCAATTTCAGTAGCAGTTTTGGTTGTATCCTTGGTAGTTACACCGTTAACTGTAGTTTTTTCTTTAACTCGGGAAATGTCAACACCGGCTTTAACGTGACCGTACAAGGTAACGTCAGCCATAGCTGCAACAGGCAAAGCTGCCAAAGTCAGAGCAATCAGAGATTTTTTCATTGCTGTATTCCTTTTTCTATCGTGAAGAAATAACTTAAGCAGACCCGGACAGAGTCCGCTTAGGCTTTACATTATCGCTGGAATCAGCGATTCCATGACTCTCACTATAATTGTTCCTTTCTAAAAAAACAAACTTTATTCACTTCCCCTTCTTGCCCCCTTACGCCATACCACCCTGCCAACAACATAAAATTCAAAACATTTTCTTTATAAATCATATAGTAATAACAAATCACCTATTGTTTGCATTTTTACAACACAGATTTCCCGAACGGTAGTTTTTTAGGACCGGCTGTTGCTTTTTGGCTAATTCAGGCAAGCGAGGAAACTGGAAACATCGTTCGGGTATTCATGCATGCATTTACCCTGATAGGGTTTGCCGGGCATAAATATCTCCCGATCTGCAGGAGCTGTCATTCCAGCTCCGTAGTACAGGCTTTATCTGCGGGTTGGTTTATCGAAAAGAGCAAAGGTCGTCTGAAAAGAATGCGTATAGATTTCAAACGACTTTTTATAGTGTATGAAAATAAAGACAAGATATTTCAAATCTCATTCCTGATGTGAAAGAAATACAAGAGCTTGAATACGGTAATTTTTGAATATTTTTCTAAAAATCAATGCTTGGATCTCTGTCGGCACAGGAATGACCAGAATTTTCTTTATTAAAGGGAAGAATAGGTTTGACAGTATTTCGGACGACCTCACAGCCATTCGGGCATTTCGGGACGGATGATGCCGAACTCGGGCGGATAATCCACCCCGGTCAGATACAGCCCATCAGGCATAAAAGTCGGAGGTGCTTTTAATCGACTGCGTTCTTCAATTAAGGCTTGGAATTCAGAAACGCTCAGTCTACCACTACCGACATAAACCAATGCTCCCATAATATTACGCACCATATGGTGCAGAAAGGCATTGCCGTGCAAATCCAGTTTGAGGAGTTGCGGCGTACCGCTGATTTTTGCGCTGTATAAGGTTTTAATGGGCGATTTTGCTTGGCATTCGGCAGCGCGAAAGCTGGAGAAATCATGTTCGCCTTCTAATAATAATGCTGCCTGCTGCATTTTGTCAGGATCGAGTTTGAGGTGCGTCCACCCTACCCTGCCTTGCAATATCGGGGAGCGGACGGGAGATGATTCCAAAAGGTAACGATACTTTCTACCGTATGCGTCAAAGCGGGCGTGAAAATGTGGGGCGACTTGCTGTGCGAACAATACAGCCACACCTTCGGGAAGATAAGCATTGACGCCCCGCACCCATGCCTGCTCGGGACGGACTACTGTGGTATCGAAATGGATGACTTGCGCAGTCGCGTGTACGCCTGTATCCGTCCGTCCGGCGACTATGGTTCGGATGGTTTCACCCGCAATTTGGCTGAGTGCATATTCTAAGGTCGTCTGAACGGTTGGCAAACCGTCAGCTTGTTTTTGCCAACCGTAAAATCGGCTGCCATCATAAGACAGGGTTAATGCCCATCTTTGTATGGGCTTGAGGGGCGATGGTTCTGTATATAAAGTCATATGTCGTCTGAAAATAATAAAAGATGCCGTTTTCACGGCATCTTTTATTTTAGCATTGTTTAATTTCGATTTACTTGCCGATATTAGGCATTCAATTCGTTCATCAATGCTTGGGCCTTATCACGAATGTCACCGCTTGCCTCATCCAGCAATTCGGTCAACGTCTCACGGGCGGCATCGGGGTCACCGATTTCGACATACATTTTGGCCAAATCATATTTAGCTTCCAGCGGAGCTGTCATACCGACTGACTCGGAGATGAAACCTGAGTCAAAACCGGAATGTTCGTTACTGCTGTCGGCAGTATCTTCAACACCCAGATTTTCCCATTCGATGGTTTCGTCAGCGCCGGCTTCTTGAGTATTTTCAATACTGAAATCTTCACCATCTTGGAATGATAAAGGTTCGTCTTGTTTAATCTCAAACGGCTGAACATCGGCTTCAGGCTGTGGCTGCTCTGTTTCTTCAATGACAAAGTCCAGCGCATCCTCAGGGCTATCTGCCTGTTTGTCTGCTGTTTCAACTTCAGCCAACACTTCTTCTTGTATGTCTGCAACTTCAACTTCAGACGACGTTTCTTCTTGTGCGCCTAATTCAGGGAAAGGCTCAATAGCTTTAGCCGCTTTTGGCTCGTCCGCGAAGAAATCCCAACCCTCTTCCGATTCTTCAGATTTGGCTTCTACTTCTTCTGCTTCTAGTACTGCGTCAATTGTTTCTGATTTAGGCTCTTCCACCTCTACGTCAAAAGGAATGGGCTCTTCTTCCGGTGCTTGTGGCTGAGCTTCTGATAGGTCGTCTGAAACAGATGGGACAGATGTTGCTACAAAGGAGGGAACAGATGGTGCCTCTTCCTCATGAGCAGCCTCTGCTTCTACTGTTTCTACTTCAGCAGCTCTGTCTTCCATTACAACAGCAACGTGTTGATATGGATTTTCCGGCTCAGGCTCATATACGCTTTCGGTAGATTCGACAGTATCCCAATCGATATCACGGCGTTTTTCAGTTTCTTCGTCGACGGTTACGGCACTAGACACGATGCTGGCTTGAGTATTGTCCAGTTCGTTCAGGTCCAGATCGACGTTTTCTTGCGCAGGTTCGGCAACAGGAGTCGGCTCATTAAAGAATACTTCATCATCGAAATCATCTTCAATTTCCAAACCGTCTTCTTCAGGTTTAGGAGCTTCTACGACAGTTTTCGGAACTACTGCTTGTGGTTGTGGCTGCAGTTGTGGTGCAGCAGCGGCAGGGAATACATCATCTTCGATACTGATATCGAGATCGTCTTCATCCTGCTCATCTTCATTTATCGCACCAACAACAGACGTAGGCGCGACAGCGGATTTCTTACGTTTGTCCAACAAGAACAACAACAGGAACAAACCTGCCAAAGCAGCACCACCAATCAATAGCCAACGCCATAAGCCGCTGTCTTCTGAAACTGCTTCCTCTTGTTGTTGTTTTTCTGTGGCAACTGCCGAGGCGATGCGTGCTTCGACATCAGCTTGAGCCTGAGAAATTTCTTGGGGTTCTGCGTTTACTACTGCAGACGATGCATCTGGCTCAGGCAAGACTTTCACTTGTTCTGCAGATGCTGCACCTGCTTCGGCCTTATTTTGCTCTGGAGCGCTCGCCGCCGTTACCGCCGGTTTATTTTCGGGCTTGGCTTCTTGTACCGGCTCAGCTTTTTTATCCTCTTTTTTATTTTCTACTTTAGGGCTTTCTACCGGAACTTCTTTAGGGGCTGCTGTAGGAGTTGTTGTGTTACCCGCTTTTTCAGACGACCCTTGAGCTTGAGGCTTATTGCCTTCCTGAACCGGAGGTTTGACTTTGGCAGGTTTGGACGCCGTCGATTTCATATCGCTATGCATCGGGATGTACAACACTTTACCTGCAAGCATACGGTCTGCATCTTTACCGATGAAAACACCGGGATTTGCCTTAACCAATGCCTGTATGGTTTGTTCGACAGTCATGCCTTGCGGGCGGATTTTGGTAGCAATTTCAGTCAGAGTCTCACCCTGACGAACTAGATGCTGCTTGCCATAACGAATCTCGGTTCCATTGGCACGGGCAGCAGGTTGTTGCTGTTGTTTTGATGGCTGAGCCTGCGCTGCTTTATTGGTATTGTTTTTATCTTTTTTTGCAGCTTCTTTGCGACCGGCTTCGCCTTGATTTCCGTTTTGTATCGCACGATTGATGCGGTCGCGCGCGGCTTGGCGATCAAATTGAGAATGGTATGAATTGTTGTCAGCCGAAGAATTAGAATTAGATGCAGATTCACTGCGTGCGCGGCTTGAACCATCCGTTTTGCCGGAATAGCCCGCAGGATCAATGATGGCTGTGTATTCGCGCGATTGCGAACCTGCACCGACTTGGAAAATCAACACAGGATCTTTAATCGCTTTGTTTGAGCGGATAGTCACGACTGCTTTGTCGCCTGACTTGCGAACACTGGTACGCAAATTGCTATTGGAAACAGTTGCTTTCCCGCCTTTCAACAGCGCTTGAGCCTCGTCACCGGTTACGGTGATACTGCCTGAAAACGGCTCGCCCAGGTGTGATTGGACGTTCAACCCGCCAAGCCCGGCACTCGCACCAAACGACACTGCCAAGGCCACAGATGCCGCGATTAATTTGATTTTGTGATGGTTTTTCAAAACTTGTCCCCTGTGTAAAATGACAATCCTGCTAGAACTGCTACATGCTTAACCGTATATTACGATATATTACGTTATGATATCTTCTAAAGTCGCAGTCTGCCAAGTAATCCGATGAATTAAGTGATGAAACAAACGAGAAATTAACAGGTTTGTAATTTCTGTGTTTCTTTTTTACAAATCTTACTGATAACATAGTTTATCATCCCAACAGCATTTTTTAAACCCCTTTTTTAGATTATCGCCCGCCTTCATCGGCAATTTCGTTTCAAGGTGGTGCAAAAAGGTAAGGCTGCCTGTATGATTAGCGTTTGACCGATTGGTTTCATCTTTTTTGTTTGTTTGATTATGAAAGTTTTAAGCGATTTATTAGCAGTCATTTTGTTTTTCCTGACTTACACAATAACGAAAAACATGATTACTGCCACTGCAGTTGCTGTCGTATTCGGCATTTTGCAGGCTGGTTTTACTTACTGGAAATACAAAAAACTCGATACGATGCAATGGGTCGGTCTGATCCTGATTGTCGTATTCGGCGGCGCGACCATTCTACTCCGTGACGACCGTTTTATCATGTGGAAACCGACCGTTTTGTTCTGGATTGGCGCATTGGTTTTGCTGATCAGCCATTTAAGTGGAAAAACGGACTAAAAGCGACTATGGGCAAAGAGTTGGAACTGCCCGAACATGTTTGGAGCAAACTGACTTATGCCTGGGTCGCATTCATGATATTTTTAGGTATTGCCAACTGGTTTGTGTTCACCCACTTCAAAGAACAATGGGTAAATTACAAAATGTTCGGCTCTACCGGCTTTTTGTTTGTTTTCTTTATCGCTCAATTTTCCTATTTGAGCCGGTATTTACCCAAGAAGGATAGTTGATGGAATATTACATGCTACTGGCTACTGATGCCGACGATGTCCATAAAGCGCGCATGGCGGCACGCCCTGCTCATCTGCAACGTTTGGAAGCTTTGAAGGCAGAAGGACGTCTTCTGACCGCTGGTCCCAACCCTCTTCCCGACAATCCGGAGCGTGTATCCGGCAGCTTGATTGTGGCTCAATTCGAATCTTTGGATGCTGCACAAGAATGGGCTGAACAAGATCCTTACGTCGATGCGGGCGTCTATGAAGAAGTATTGATCAAACCGTTCAAAGCCGTATTCAAATAATGGATATGCGCGAAGCCATCGAAGGTCGTCTGAAAACGCTGAATCCTGTCTTCTTTGACTTTCAGGACGACAGCCACCTGCATGAGGATCACGCAGGAAACAAAGGAGGCGGTCATTATATGGTCGTGATCGTCAGCGAAGCTTTTGACGGCGTCAGCCGCCTCGACCGCCAACGCACCATTAAAACTTTACTGCACGACCTATTTTCAGAAGGACGGATTCACGCATTAAGCATCAAAGCGGCTACTCCTGACGAATACTTCCACTAATTACAGACTTACTGGACATAAAAAGAGAAAATTATGAAGAAAAAACATCTCATCTCTATGCTGATGACTGCTCTGGTTTCCGGCAGCCTTTCTGCCCAAACCTTGGTTACTGTTAATGGTCAGGCCATCGACAGCAGCGTCATTGATGCCCAAGTTGCCGCTCTGCGTGCAGCAAACAATAAAATCCCCGATTCTCCCGAACTGCGCAGAGAGCTGACCGAGCGCCAAGTCATCAATACCGTCGTATCACAAGAAGCCAAACGCCTGAAACTCGACCAAAGCGCCGAATTTAAACAAGCTTTGGAACACACCCGCACCGACGCAAAAAAACAAGGTGCCGATAAAAAAGCACATTTCAAAACCGAATGGGCGGCATTTGAAAGCGATTTACTGGGACAAGCTTATGCGATTCACGTCCTCCGTCAAAATCCCGTTCAAGAAAAAGACGTTAAAACCGCTTACGATAACTTCAGCAACTTCTATAAAGGCACTCAAGAAGTACAACTGGGCGAAATTATTACCCGTACCCAAGCTGATGCCCAAAAAGCCATTTCTGATTTAAATGCCAAGAAAAGCTTTGCCTCCGTTCTGAAGCAATACTCAATAGATGAACGCGCCAAACAAGCGGGCGGCATTCAGCAAGGTTATGTTCCTTTAAAAGATTTGCAGGAAGCCGTTCCCCCGCTCTATGCCGCAGTTAAAGACTTGAAAAAAGGCGCGCACACTACAACGCCTCTGCAAGACAGTGACGTATATGCCGTTTTCTATGTCAACGACCGTCGTGACGTGAAACTACCGACTTATGACGAATCCAAAAACGACATAGCCAGAGACCTGCAAACATCCCGCGTCGATGAAGCGCTCCAATCTCTGCTGCAAAAAGCCGCAATTAAATAACTGCCTACGGAGTTTTCACAATGAAACACCAAACTGCCGCCGCAGTCATCATGGCGACGGCTGTTGCCGGATTCGCTGTCGCCAAAGCGCCTGATATTGACCCAGCGCGTATAGACGGCGAAGTTGCCCGTATTCTCAAACAAGCCGAACAGCACCCTGACTCAAAACAACAGCCTGACGGCAAAGCGGTCCGCCAAGAAAGTCGTCAAAACACTTGCAAAGCATAGAAATTCTCAAAAATGCCGCGCTCAAAGCCGGATTGGATAAAGACCCCTATATCCGCAATCAATTCCTAACCATGGAGGCGGAATTTTACGCAGCGCAATATGCCGAATATCTGAAGCGCACTGCCGAAATCAGTAATGCTGAATTATTGAAGTTTTACGATCAGCAAACCCGCATAATCAAGATTCAGCAGGTTAGCTTCGATACACCCGAAGAAGCGCGATCAGCACAAGAATTGCTCTTGAAAGGCTTGTCATTTGAAGAATTAACGAAACGATATCCGAATCAGCAACCCGCATCCGACGACTTCGTGATGGCAAGAAAACTGCGCCAACCGCTTGCAGGTATCTTGGGACCAATGAATCGGGGGGAGGTCACACGCGATCCGGTTGAAATTGAAAACAAGTTCTTCCTGTTTAAAATCAGCGAAGTACAAAAAGACCCTCAAGCACCGCCGTTTGAACTGATTCGTGACCAGCT
Organism: uncultured Neisseria sp.; assembly: GCA_927911515.1. Lineage (GTDB taxonomy): Bacteria > Pseudomonadota > Gammaproteobacteria > Burkholderiales > Neisseriaceae > Neisseria. The sequence continues at coordinate 223 of CAKMQH010000167.1, read as the reverse complement.
CACACAACTGCTGCAAGAAGATAAAGCCCAACAGCAAATTCACCAGCTATTGCGTGAAAACGGTATCGAGCAATAACACGCTTCTACTCTGTAAACGTGAATTGAAATTAAACTAGGCAACGCGACAAAGCTGACGCGATGCGGACTTCGACAAAACCACACCGTACAGGTTTAAAGTGAATGCCAATATAAAAAGGTCGTCTGAAAACTTGGAAACAGGTTT
>CAKMQH010000166.1 GCA_927911515.1 uncultured Neisseria sp. | reverse complement strand
TTAAATTTAACCAGTACGGCGTTGCCTCACCTTGCCGTACTATTTGTAATGTCTGCGGCTTCGTCGCCTTGTCCTGATTCAATTTAATCCACTATAAAAATGATCCATCCAATTGGACTGGAAATCCGACAAACAAAAGGTCGTCTGAAACCGCGTTTGGTTTTCAGACGACCTTTAAACTCTATTTCCCCGTATTGAAAAATCCTTTGTTTGTAGGGCATGGAGACGGAAGGGGTGTATTTTGATTTCAAAACCATCACCGCTTCGATGGAATAATCTATTTGATGTACAGAAGTTAGCAAACGCGGCAAGTGTATGTGTTTCTCAGCCCAGTATTGACCGAGGTCGTCTGAAAATCCGGATACAGGATTCAGACGACCTTTTCTTCTTCCTCGTTCCAAAAATCATAAAAGTTAAACCATTGCAGCGGATTTTGCGCGCATTCTTGCGCCAGAATATCGGCGAAGCCCTGCATAGCGGCGGTAACGGCGGCTTCGCGGTTGCCGCGTTTCCAGTCGGAAGTGTCAGTGAAACGGCGCAGTTTCAAATGGTAGCGGCCGTTTTGTTTGATGCAAAACAGCGTGTTCACCTGTGTTTTTAAGAGCGCCGCCAAGAGCCATGCGCCTTGCGGCATGGGGGCGGTATGGCCTAGAAAGTTGATGTCGGCGGTTTTCTCGCCGCGAACGGGTACGCGGTCGGCGGCAATGGCTATCCATTCGCCGTCTTCGATGCTGCGGTTCAGTTCCATCATCAGGGTGGGATCCAAATCCGTGACCTGAATCAGGCGGATGTGTTCCGCGCCTGCCTTTTGCAAGGCTTCGTTGAACGCCTGCGCGTGTTTGCTGTGTACCAACACATTGAGCCTGAAGCCTTTATGGTGCGACACCAGCGCGCGGCAGACTTCGGTGTTGCCCAAGTGCGAGCAGGCGAAAATCTGCCCGCGTACCGAATCGCTGATTTGCGCATAAACGCCGTCCGGGTCTTCGAGTACCAAATCTTCATAACGGATTTTGCGCTGCCACACGGCAAAACGGTCGCATATTGCCTCGCCGAACGCGATAAATTGTTTGAATACGCTGTGTTTCGGCAAAACGGTATCGGGATAGGTCGTCTGAAGACGGGTTTGATACCGCAGGATATGGCGGCGCGGCTTGGGCGCGGTGGCGTAGAAATACAGCACCACAAACCAGATGCACGGCCTCATCAGGAACGCGGGCAGATAGCGCACCATCAACGTGGTTAGGGCGAGAAACAGGCGGCTGCCGCGTTCGGGCTGCGACGCCCAATGGTTTTGCGTGTTGTCGGTCATGGTTTCAGACGACCTTTCCCGAATAGAGCGTCCACACGCCGCCGCAACATTCCTAAAAACAGCCGCGTGTGCATTTTGCTGATGCGTACGTTGTCGGCGAAGGCGTTGAAGTGGGACACGCCATCGGCGGCGTATTGCACGGGCGTTTTAATCCAAACCGGCTTGACGCTGCGCCAGTACAGGCGGATGAGGATTTCCGTGTCGAAATCCATGCGGTCGCCCACGGTTTCTTCGCGGACGACCGAAAGCGCGGGGGCGAGCGGGTAGAGGCGGAAGCCGCACATGCCGTCTTTGATGTCGCAAGACCAAGTGTGCAGCATGTTCCAGAAGTCGGTAATTTTGCGCCCGTACAGCCGCGCTTTGGGCGCGTCGTCTCCGTATTGCGGCCAGCCGCAGACGACGGCTTCGGGATTTTGTTCCGCCGCCGCCAAGAGTTTGGGCGTGTCGTCCAGATGGTGCTGCCCGTCGGCATCGACCTGTAAAACATGGCTGTAACCGTGTTCTTCGGCGTATTTCAAACCGGTTTTAACCGCCGCGCCTTTGCCACCGTTGATGGGGCGGTAAAGGACGTGGATGCCGTCTGAAACCAATGCCTGCAATACGGGTTTGCATTCTTCGCGCGAACCGTCGTCCACGATCAATACATCCAAACCGAAGCCGTGCATGGTCTGTGCGACGTGGGCGATGGCGGCGGGGTGGTTGTAGTGGGGGATTAACACTAGGGTTTTCATGAGGATACCGTTTTTCAGATGACCTTCTCGCAGCGCAGGATGCTGTGTCCGCGTCCGATGCCGTCTGAAATTTCCGCCACTTTCAATCCGGCGTTTTCAACGCAGCGTATCAGGTCTTCGGAATGGAAGATTTTGCTGTTGCCGTTGGCCATGGCGGTGAAATACAGGCTGGTCATGGTCAGGCAGTAGGCGGCGGTTTCGTATTGCTGCCTGTCCCAGCAGGGTTCCATGATGTAGAGGCTGGTGTGGCTGCCCATGGAAGCGGCGGCGCGGCGCAGGATGCAGGTGACTTGTTCTTCGCTGAAACAGTCTAAAAACTGGCTCATCCAAATCGCGTCGAAACCTGTCGGGAAGGGGACTTCGGGGTCGAGCAGTTGGCAGGGTGGGCATGGATGCGTTCCGCGCCGGTTTTGCCTTTGGTCGCTTCGCGCATCAGGGCGATTTGTTGCGGCAAATCCATGATGGTGACTTCGACTTCGGCGTTGTAGCCGACGCATTGTTCCGCCCAGCGGCCGGTGTTGCCGCCGACGTCGAGCAGTTTTTTAACCGGTTTGGCGAACACGGTTTTCAAGGCTTCGGCAAAGGAATTGTCGGAATAATAGTGGTCGAAGGCAAACCATTTTTCCTGCGCGACGCTCGGCAGCGACGACAAGCCTTCGTAAATCGTCGGCCAGCTGCCGAAAACTTTCAGCCCTTCGGGTTTGCCCGTTTGCAGGGTTTTTTCCAAGTCAAACATACCTTGGTAACAGATTTCCTGCGTGAAATCCATGTTCACGCGCGCCATTTTGTCTTTCAGTAAGAACCAACCGGCTTTGCTGATGAAATAGCGGTTGTCGCGGGTGTGCACCGTGCCGATGGAGAGCGAGGCTTCAAGCAGCACCTGCGCGGCGTATGCGCTGATGCCTGCCTGCCGGGCGATTTTCGTCTTGCGTGAGCCCGCCGGACGACTGGTTCAGCAGCTCAAAAATGCCGTATTTCAACATCAGCCGCGATACTTGGAACACAATCGGCGCAAAGGCGATTTCCTGCGCGAGCCGCTGCGCTTCGCCTGCGGTTTGGTGTTCTTGCGAATAGCGTTGTTCTAATGCGGGGAAAAGTTTCATCGGTTT
>CAKMQH010000165.1 GCA_927911515.1 uncultured Neisseria sp. | reverse complement strand
CCTCAATCTGGCGATGGATTACGCCTTCCAAATCCACACCCCGCTGATGTACCTGACCAAAGCGCAAACTTGGGCGCTGGCGGACGAAATGGGCGCACTGGACTACATCCGCGAGCAGACCCACACCTGCTACAACGGCATCGTCGGCGGCTGCCACGAATGCCCGAGCTGCGTGTTGCGCGAGCGCGGATTGGCGGAATATTTGGAAAGCAAAAAGGCCGTCTGAAAAAGTGTTCCGTCCGGAGTGGGAACGTCTGCGGCAAGAGGGCGGCCGAATAATCAGCCGAGAATATAGTGGATTAAATTTAAATCAGGACAAGGCAACGAAGCCGCAGACAGTACAGATAGTGCGGAACCGATTCACTTGGTGCTTCAGCGCCTTAGAGAATCGTTCTCTTTGAGCTAGGCGAGGCAACGCCGTACTGGTTTAAAGTTAATCCACTATAACTGTAAGGGCCATCATGACCGACAAAATCCATCTCTACCACCCGCTCCATACCCTGAAACCTTTTTCAGACGACATCTGGATTGCCGACGGAAAAGTCATACACATGAATTTTCCGCTGGGTATCAAAGTGCCGTTCAGCACCCGCATGACCGTCGTGCGCCTGAACGACGGCGGGCTGTGGTGCCATTCGCCGGTTGAACCCGCGCCCGAACTATTGCGGCAAATCGACGCGCTCGGCGAAGTCCGCCATCTGGTTTCGCCCAACAAATCCACTACGCCCACATCGCCGCGTGGAAACGGCATTACCCGCAGGCGCTTGCGTGGGCAAGTTCCGGCGTGCGCGAACGGGCGGCATCGCAGCATATTGCCGTTTGTTTCGATGCTGACCTCGGTGCCGCCTCGCCGCCGCAATGGGCGGACGATTTGGCGCAAATGCCGTTTGCGGGCAGCGCAGCGATGGAGGAAACCGTGTTTTTCCACCGCACGAGCCGAACCCTGATACTGGCCGATTTGATTGAAAACTTCGAAACCGCCAAATTTCCCAACCGCTTTTGGGCGGGCGTGATGAAACTGACGGGTATCGCCGACCCCGACGGCAAAGCCCCTGCCGACTGGCGCGCCACCTTCAAAGACAAAACCGCCGCCCGCGCCTGCCTGAAGCAGATGCTGGACTGGCAGCCCGAAAAAATCATACTGGCGCACGGCCGCTGCTACGAAACCGGCGGCACGGACGAACTGCGCCGCGCGTTCAGATGGCTGGATTGACCAAGCTGCGGCTGTTTTGTTGAAAAATATAGTGGATTAGCTTTAAAAAGCCACAGCGGTACGCAAAACCACTATGGCTTCCCATACAACCAAAGGTCGTCTGAAAACATAGTTCTGATAAGAAGGGACGTTTTCAGACGACCTTTTCTGCTGCCAGCAACATTTCCACATTCCGCTCGGTCGCTTCCGCTATCTCTTCGACGGCAACGCCGCGAATTTCAGCGGCGATGGCGGCGATTTGGCGGATGTTGGCGGGCGTGTTGATTTCGTTTTTCAGCATAAACGGGCTGTCGGTTTCCAAGACGAAATCGGTGTCATTTAAGGTTTTGAGGGTTTCGCGTATTTTTCGGGCGTTCGGATTGAGCAACAGCGAACCGATGCCGATTTTAAAACCCAGTTTCGTCAACACGCGTGCTTCTTCCGCGCTGCCGGAGAAAGCATGGACAATCCCGCCTTGGGCAAAGCCTGTCTGTTTGACAGCGGCGGCGATGCCGGCGGTGGCTTTGAGATTATGGATAATCACGCGGCGGCGCAGGGTTTGTGCGATTTCAAGTTGGCGGCTGAAAACTTGGATTTGCCGTTTGCGCTGCTGCGGCGTTTGGGTTTTGTCGTAAAAATCCAAGCCGATTTCGCCGACCCATGCCGCCGGAAGCGCTTGCAATGCTTGTTCCAAAAGCTGGAAATCCGGTTCGGAAACGTCGCCTGAAAACCAAGGATGGATGCCGAGTGCGATATGGATGTTGCCCCAAAGCGGGTTTTCAGACGACCTTTTCGCCAAATCCGCCACGTCCTGCCAATCCTGCGGCCAGGTTGCGGGAACGATAAATCGCCCTACCCCTGCCCCCCGCGCGGCGGTCAGGATATCCGGCAGGTTTTCGCGCAGCTCGGGATCGGCGAGTGGCAATGGGTGTCGGTGAGGTTCATCAGTTGCACACTAATTTTAGTCTTACCAATTCTTTGTGAACATCTTCCGCGCCCCAGCCTTGCGATACGGCGAGGGTCATGAGCGCGGTGGCAGTTTCGAGGTTGCATTTGCCGCCGTTGATGATGCCCGAATTGCGGAACGCGTTGCCTTGCGCGTAAACGGCGGCGGTTCTGCCTTGTCGGACTTGGCTGATGTTGAGCAGCAGTTTGCCTTGCTGCGTGAAGTCTCGGACGGCGCGGATGAAGCCTTCGTCTGCGGGGGTATTGCCGTGTCCGTAGCTTTGCAGGATAAGGGCGTGGGCGGGAAGCTGTCCGAGTCCGTCCGCGAGCTCTTGGACGGCAAAGCCGGGTATAAGCGTGCGGACGGCGATTTTTGCCTGCGGGTCGGGATAGCGGATTTTGAGGTCGTCTGAAACATCCGCCGCGTCTTGGGACGGGATGCGAAGATTGTGCCAGCCTTGGGTTTCGTCCCATTCGGCGATGGCGCCGAAATGCGGATTGTCGAAGCCTGCGGCGGTTTCGGTGCTGACTTTGCTGCTGCCGACGGCGGGATAAAGTTTGCCGTCAAAGGCAATGACGGTTTGTTTGAGCTTGAGGCTGAAGGCGGCGACGGCGGTGAAGAGGTTGCGCGGGGCATCGCTGTTTTCGGCGGCGTAAGGCCATTGGGAGCCGGTCAGGACAATCGGTTTGCCCAAGCCTCGCAGGGCGAGCGCAAGGAGGTTGGCGGTGTACGCCATGCTGTCTGTGCCGTGCAGTATCAGGATGCCGTCGCAGAAAGGCAGTTTGGCGGCAATGATGTCCAGCCAGTCGCGCCAGTGTTGCAGGGTGACGGAGGAGGAATCAATCAACGGATTGCAGACGTACCACTCGAAGTCGAGGTCGTCTGAAAAGGGGGAAAGGGCTTGGCTGACCAGCGCGGTATCGGGGCGCAGACCTTCGCTGCTTTGGGTCATGCCTATGGTGCCGCCTGTGTAGAGGACGAAGATTTTTTGTTTCATGGACATCATCGGGTCTCTGAAAATAATGATGCGGCTTATTTAACTATATTTCGGAGAGGCTGGCAATTTGGCGGCGCGGACGGTTTTCAGACGACCTTGAAATGAAAAAGCACCCTGAGGCTGTCGATATTTAATTTTCCAAGTGGATTTTTATAGTGGATTAAATTTAAACCAGTACGGCGTTGCCTCGCCTTGCCGTACTATTTGTACTGTCTGCGGCTTCGTCGCCTTGTCCTGATTTTTGTTAATCCACTATATTCACGAAGCGTGAGACTCAAGACGGAAACCGCAACAAGGTCAGAGGCCTTGCGAGAATTTCCAACGCAGGAGACACCGCTTTGGATAAA
>CAKMQH010000164.1 GCA_927911515.1 uncultured Neisseria sp. | reverse complement strand
TACGCCATGAGCCGCAGAGCCGACAGCGACATGGTGAAGGAAATGCTCGAAAAAGCCGCACCCCCGTCTGACTGATAAGGGAACGATGCTTCATTCGGACCCAAGGTGTGCTGTACCGTACGGCGGGATATAGGGAATTGCTTGCCCAACATTCCATGGTTCAAAGCATGTCGCGAAAGGCGAATTGTTGGGACAATGCGCCGATGGAGAGTTTCTTTGCGGTGTTGAAGACGGAGTGTTTCTATCGTGGCAGGGGAATTGACGGTGGACTGAATTGATGAAACAGATAGATGATTATATGGATTACTACAACCGCGAGCGTTGCAGTTTGAAATTGAAAAAGCTGAGTCCTGTCGCATACAGAACCCAGCTTACACAGAGCGCCTGAATAGGCTTTTATGAGTGTCCAAGATTTGGGGGCCAGTTCAAAACGGATTTTTTGTTTTCAGACGACCTTTTTATATCGCCGATTCACTTTTCAGAATACAGACTCGTGTTAAGCCGATTCTTCAGGCTATTTACCAAACCGTCACGAACTGCTCCAAATCGGTATTTTTTGCGCCACTGCCCGCCTCAGTCGGCGAACCGACCATCATCAGCCCGATGATTTTATCTTTGTCTTCACAACCAAACGCTTCGCGCAAGAGCGGGCTGTTGACCCACATTCCGGTAATCCACACATTGTCAAAACCTTGCGCGGACGCGGCAAGCTGCAGCCCGTAAGCGGCGCAGCCCGCACTCAACATTTGTTCCCACTCGGGCTTGGGTTTCGCCACTTCGCGGTTAGGCGCAAAAGTCACGCCGATCACCATAGGCGCCATATTGCCGACTTTCTCGGCTTTTTTCATCGCATCATCGCCAAAATTTAACTCAGTAACCGTTTGACGCAACAATTCGCGGAAACGTTGCAAGCCTGCCTCGCTTTGAATGACGGTAAAACGGAACGGACGCATATTGCCATGATCGGGAACCTGCGTAGCGGCTTGCAGCATATATTCGAGCTGCTCCGCATTGGGCGCGGGCGCAGTAAGTTTTTTAGACGAGCGACGTGTGGTCAAAAGTTGTAAAGCATCCATATTTTATCTTTCCATTCATTTGAAACAACGGAATCCATCTTAAACGGGATTCCTTGTGAAAACATCAAAACGATAAAGGCTATATTCGAAAAATACTGCGACAGACGGTGCAAACCGATTGGCTAACGCTTAAAGTCTTGATAAGCGATTCTCTTCAGGCTGGCAAGAACAAGGTCTATCCGTTCAAAACGAACCCTCTATATAGCACAAAGCCGGTTTGAATGCCATGCTTGATGGCGCAACAAAAAAGGTCGTCTGAAAACCTTTTTTCCCAGTTTTCAGACGACCCCTTCAAATCACAATCATAACCATCAGACCACGACTTCTTCTTTTTTCTTCACTTCCTTAGCGATATTGTCGCGGCTCAGACCGAACATCAGCAAGAGCGGGCTGGCGACCAATACCGAAGAGTAAATACCGAACACAATGCCGATGGTCAATGCCATTGAGAAACCGTGCAACGCTGCGCCGCCGAACACCAGCATGGAAACGACCATTGCCTCGGTCGAGCCGTGGGTGATGATAGTACGGCTCATAGTGGCGGTAATCGCATTGTCGATGACTTGCGGAACGCTGTGTCCGCGCATGCTCGGTTTGCGGAAGTTCTCACGGATACGGTCAAAGACGACGACAGATTCGTTTACGGAATAGCCCAATACGGCAAGGATACCCGCCAACACGGTCAGTGAAAATTCCCATTGGAAGAAGGCGAAGCAGCCCAAAATAATCACGATATCGTGCATATTCGCGATGATGGCGGATACGGCGAAACGCCATTCAAAGCGCATCGACAGGTAAACGATTATACCTGCTACGACGAAGCCTAATGCCATCAGACCGTTGGTTACCAATTCTTCGCCAACCTGCGGGCCGATAAATTCGACTTGGCGCAGGGTAACATCAGGCTGCTCTTTTTTCAGCAAGTCCATCACTTGATTGGAAAGCTGTGCGGAAGTTACACCTTCTTTGTTGGGCAGACGAATCATGATGTGTTTGTTCGTACCCAACGCCTGAACTTGAACATCGCCCATTTTCAGGGTATCGAGTTTTTCACGGGTTTTATTGACGTCCACGCCCTGCTGATATTGCACTTCCATCACGGTACCGCCGGTAAATTCGACGGAGAAGTTCAAACCTTTGGTAACGAGGAAGAATACGGCGGCAATAAAGGTTACCAACGAAATAAAGGTCGTCAGTTTGCCGTAGCTCATAAACGGGATGTCGCGTTTGATTTTAAAGAGTTCCATGTCTTACTCCTTGCCAGCCGCTGTTTCGGCTTTGGGTTTCCATACTGCGCCGATGGAAATATTCTGCAATTTGCGGCGGCGTCCGTACCATAAGTTAACCAAGGCGCGGAAGACGACGACGGATGAGTACATCGAAGTCAGGATACCCAGACAGTGTACGACGGCAAAACCGCGAACCGGGCCGGAGCCGAATACCAAGAGGGCGATACCGGCAATCAGCGAGGTCAGGTTGGAGTCAACGATGGTTGCCCATGCGTGTTGGAAACCGAGGTTGATTGCCTGTTGAGGCGGCACGCCTTCGCGCAACTCTTCACGGATACGTTCGTTAATCAATACGTTGGAGTCAATCGCCATACCCAATGTTAACGCCAATGCGGCAATACCGGGCAGCGTCAGTGTTGCCTGCATGGCAGACAAAATACCGACCAAGAACAAAATATTGGTACTCAAGGCAATGGTAGAGAAGAAGCCCATCAAGCGGTAGTAAACCACCATAAACAAGGCAACGGCGGCAAAGCCCCACAAGGTAGAGTTGAAACCTTTTTCAATGTTTTCTTTACCCAAAGACGGGCCGATGGTGCGCTCTTCCACGATTTGCATCGGTGCGGCGAGAGAACCGGCACGCAGCAACAAGGAAGTATCATTGGCTTCCGCCTGCGTCATGCTACCGGAAATTTCCACACGTCCACCGGTAATGGCAGAACGGATAACCGGTGCGGTAACCACTTCGGATTTGCCTTGGTCGATCAACACCATCGCCATGCGTTTGCCGACGTTGGCGGCGGTCAATTCACCAAAAATACTGCCGCCTGCGCTATCCAAGCTCAGGCTGACGGCAGGCGCACCCATTTGGTCGAAACTGGGTTGCGCGTCATTGATATTGTCACCGGTCAATTCAACCTGTTTGTTAATCAGCAAGGTTTCAGGATGATCGCCACCACTGGACAACAGCTCGAAACCGCTCGGAACATTGCCTTCCAAAGCCTCGCGCACTTTGACAGGGTCGTCTTCCACCATGCGCACTTCCAAAGTTGCGGTACGGCCGATAATGTCTTTTGCTTTGGCAGTATCTTGTACACCCGGCAACTGCACAACGATGCGGTCGAGGCCGGATTGCTGGATGACAGGTTCGGCTACGCCCAACTCATTAACACGGTTATGCAAGGTGGTGATGTTTTGTTTCACCGCATCGGAGCGTACTTTGTTAATCGCTTCTTCGGATAATGTCAGCGTGATGTTATTGCCATCAGCGTTCAAATTTGCCTCAGGGAAAAGCTGACGCAGCTTAGGCATGGCTTTTTGTACGTCAGCAGCGTCCTGCATCGGGACAATCAGACCGTTTTCAATTTGACGGACGGTGCCGGTACGGATTTTTTCACGACGCATTTCACGGCGGATGTCGCCCGAATAACGTTCAAACGTTTTCTGCATCGCAGCTTTCATATCCACCTGCATAGTGAAATGAACGCCGCCGCGCAAGTCCAAACCCAAGAACATCGGGTTAGCGCCGATTTTGGCCATCCATTCGGGGCTGTCCGCCAACAGGTTGAGCGCGGTGATATAGCCATCGCCCAAAGTGTTTTCAATGACATCGCGGGCTTTAAGCTGGGTTTCTGTATCTTTGAAACGCACTTTCAGCGAGTTGTTTGCAACAAACATCCCGTCGGTCTGAATACCTGCCTGTTTCAGCGCGGCATCGACTTTGGACTGGGTCTGTTCGTTAATAATGATGGCTTGTCGGTTGGTTGATACCTGTACTGCGGGCGTTTCACCGAAAAGGTTGGGCAGCGAATACACTACGGCAACCAAAATCGTGCACGCAATCAGCAGGTATTTCCATAAAGGATAACGGTTCATGGTAAACCTTCGATTTATTATGAAGACAAACAGCCGCGCTCAGTTTTCCGAGGCGGCTCTTGGCAAAAATACGGATTACTCGGCTTTGGCGGCAATCGCGTTACGTTCCACTTCGACTTCGATTTTTGCACCTTGACCAATGTCCACAGTGAAAAACTGTTCGCCGACTTTGGTAACACGGCCTTTGAAGCCTGCTGCCAAAACAACCTTATCACCGACTTTCAAAGCGGCAAGCATGGCTTGGTGTGCTTTGAATTTCTTTTGTTGAGGACGCATGATCAGGAAGTAGAACACCACCATAATCAGCACTAAAGGGGCAAATTGGGCCACAGTTTGATTCATAATTTGTCCGTTTTCTAAGAGATTAAAATTAAGTAAAACACCGCTTGCGGCAGAAAAAGGCATTGGTACAGCCGCAAAATTAAGCTATTCTAAAGGTCGTCTGAAAAATTTCCAAGCCTTTCCCTATTTATTAACCATATTTATCATGTCAGGTCGTCTGAAAATGAAGTTTCAACGACATTTAAAACCTGATTCCTTCCTACCAACGACAAGCCCCGCGCCCTTTTCCTCATGAAAAACTCATTCGACGACTGCGTACGCGCCTACGCCGCCTCTTGGGTAAAAATGCGCGTACGGTCTGGATTTCTCATCCCGTTTTTGCACAACACCACCCTGGCACGGGACACCCCGACTCACCCGAACGCACTGCCGTTATCGAAGCCGAACTCAAACGTCAGGATATTTGGCGGCATCTGCAAACTGTCGAAGCCGAAGAAATCAGCGATGCCCGCCTCGCCTTGGTTCATCCGCGCAAATACCTGCGCTCTCTCGAAGCCTGCCTACCCCAGCCAGACAAAATCTACCGTCTCGACGGCGACACCGTCATGAGTCATGGTTCGCTCAAAGCTGCCCGTCACGCCGCAGGTGCTGTCGTTCAGGCGGTGGACATGGTAATGAATAAAAAAGCATGGCACGCCTTTTGCGCCGTCCGCCCCCCCGGACACCACGCGCACAGCGATAAAGCCAGCGGTTTCTGCCTATTAAACAATGTCGCAACAGGTGTCATGCACGCCATCGCCGAATATCGACTCCAACGCATCGCCGTCATCGACTTTGACGTCCATTACGGCGACGGCACAGCGGAAATCTTCAAAGACGACCCGCGCGTCCTGTTTATGAACCTTTTTGAAACCGACCTCTTCCCATTTCCCGAAACCAACCATTCCGCCAACGGCGCCAATATGTTGCACCTGCCTTTTGCATCCAATACCGGCAGCCGTGTCTTTCGTACCATCGTACGCGAGCAATGGTTGCACAAACTGACCGCATTCAAACCCGAGCTGGTCTTACTGTCTGCAGGTTTCGATGGGCACAAACAAGACGAAACAGGTCGTCTGAACCTGCACGAAGCCGATTTCGCCTGGTTGACACACAAAATCATCCAAGCCGCCCCAAGCTGTCCCGGCAGAATCGTTTCCGTGCTGGAAGGCGGCTACACGCTCGAGCCTTTGGCAAAATCCGCCGCAGCCCATATCGGCGTCCTCGTAGGACTACCCAAGGCAGACTATGTTGCTGCCTATCAAAAGCATTTGAAACGTGGGCAAAAGAAAGAAAATACAGGCACTGTAAGCACCAAAGGTCGTCTGAAAACAGAAGTCAGATTCTAACTTGGTTTAAGGCACGCTTTAGAAATATCAATAAATCGGTCTAATCGATCCGAACGTTCAACGCTTTCGACCTTGACACTAAATCAGATATGGCAAACCAAGAAAAAAACCTCTGTCAGACAGAGGTTTTTTATTTTTTCAGAAACCGGATTATTTCAATTTGGTTTTCTTTGTAGATAACGTGTTTACGGGCAACAGGGTCAAATTTTTTGATTTCCAATTTGCCAGGCATAGTGCGTTTGTTTTTGGTAGTGGTGTAGAAGTGACCAGTACCTGCACTTGACTCCAGTTTGATTTTTATCGCGCATTGCAGTAATCCTTAATTAACAGTTTAAATTAAGCTTCGCCGCGAGCACGCAAATCAGCCAATACGACGTCAATGCCTACTTTATCAATGGTACGCAATGCAGCGTTAGAAACGCGCAGGCGAACCCAGCGGTTTTCACTTTCTACCCAGAAACGACGTGATTGCAAGTTAGGCAAAAACGACGTTTGGTTTTGTTGTTGGCGTGTGATACGTTGTTGCCAGACATCGGGCGCTTACCGGTCACTTTGCAAACTCGTGCCATGGTTAGTCTCCAAACTTCTAAAATAGTAAAACGTGATTTATACCATAAAAAAGCAGCGTTCATTCAAGCTGTTTGATGAAAAAACGATTGTTTTTGGGAATAAGCCTCTTCAATGTTGTTTTCAGGAAACGCTGTTTCTTAAAACGTAACGGGGGCGAATTATAGCGGATTTTTCCATCGAATACATTTATTTATCCAACTCCCTTCCTGCAATATCAAACATAGTGCAAAAGCAAGTTGTAAAAATGCTTTTGCGAATAGTCCGTATCAATCTCACCAAACATCAAAAAGGTCTCTGAAATTTTTCAGACGACCTTTTTTTCAAGCAAATCCCATCAGTCCAACTGCGCAACGGATACCGGTAAACCGCGGACTGCGGCAAGCATGGTATTGGCAGTTTTCTGCTGCTGGCGGAACGCTGCCATATTGGTAGGCGTCAGTTTCGGAGTCGGCAATGCAACTGTCGTCGGATTAACCGGTTGACCGTTCACGCGCGCTTCATAGTGAAGATGTGGGCCGGTCGAGCGTCCGCTGGTACCAACGAAACCAATCACTTCCCCTGCCCGGACGTTGCCTTCCGCTGGTGTAAATGCACTCATGTGACCATAAAGTGTCTCAACGCCATTAGAGTGCCTAATCATAACGGTATTACCATAACCGCCTTTCCAGCCTTTGAAGGTAATCACACCGTCGGCAGAGGCTTTAATCGGCGTGCCTGTTGGTGCGGCATAGTCAATACCTGTATGCATACGGACGGTATGCAAGACGGGGTGAACTCGGTAGCCGAACGGCGAGGAAATACGGGTATAGACAACCGGCTCGATGTTGAATCCCTCTTTTTGCTGAAGGGATTTACCGTTTTGATCATAATAGCTGCCGCTCTCTTCGTCACCTTTGCCTTGGCTGTAATAATAAGCCTGATAAGTTTTTCCGCCTTTGACAATTTCAGCCGCTAAAATATCGCCGGTACCCATTTGTTGACCGCGGAAATACATATTGTTGTACAGAAGACGCACAACATCGCCTTCCTGCAATTCTTCCAAGCTCAGTACGTCGGAGAAAATTTCGCTGAGTGACTCGCGGATTTCGACAGGTATTTCGGCCTGTGCCATCGCGCCACGTGCAGAAGTTCGCACAACAATAGAGCGCAAAGTCGGCATAACTTTCATATCTACTTCAGAAGTGGACAGCTGCCATTTACCTTTAACTTTTTCCAGCGCGACAAGGTTTCGCTCCAACTCTTCATCGGTAAAGAATTGCACATCGGTTACCTGACCCGATGAATCGACACGGATGTTGACGGATTGGTTGGCGCGCAAATGTTGCATATTTTGATCTGCGCTGTTTTTCGCCATGATCTGTTTGATGTCGGTCTGCGCTACACCCATACGAGCCAAAACATCGGCAAGGGAGTCTCCCTGTTGGACAACTTCCTGCGCCCAGTAGCTAGACTGGAATTGTTGGTTTCAACATAACAGCGGCAATCCTCGGAAATCCGCTCCAACGCAATGCCTTGAGGATTGGAAACCGGCTCAGTGACCGCATAGGCAGTCATTACTCCTGATACAGGCAGCAGGATGCCCAACAACGACCAACGTACGGGCTTGTTGTGCCAGAAACGGCGCATGAATGAAAATCGAGTTGTTTTAGTCACGCATTATCCTTCAATACGGTAATAATCACTCTACTACCGCATCTCTTATGTCATTTGAAATTATTGAATTTAATTGTTTATCTTATCAACCGCGTTTACGGTCTTTCTCAGACAATATATATACCAAGTGAATAAAATAAACAATCAAATTTACTCAGAACCGAGCAAGATTATCGGGGCTATTCTTTTGATTTACACCCCTTTTTTCTGAAATTTACGAGAACTTGATTATAACATATGCACACTTCCAATTCAAAAACACCACTATCATCCTGCCTGATAATGACATTGGTTATTTTGAGTATGTTGTATTTTCTCGCGTAAAATAAGCTTTTTCCGTTCTACCGACTGCCATGAATCTGACGCTTGCCCTCCCCTCCCTCAACCGTCAAAAAGATGAGACACTTCCTCCTCTCCCGCTTCCAGCGTTTAACCAAATCTTGCGATATGGGTTATTACATAAACAAGAAATGAAGCCGTCTGATTTTTATCGCCGATATTTATGGAAGGGAAGCTTGTTGACCCAAGTCAAAGAGCTGATGGGGATTTCACCGCATCAGGCGGCTGCGTTTGCCAGCCCGATATGGCAGCAAATGGGATTGCACCAAGTCAGTGTAGTCAACGGCGAACATCTGCACATCACTAAAGAAGAAGCGGCTCAATTATGTTTGGAGCTGTCTGAGTTTTACAGTAAAGAAGGTTGGCTTTTTTTACCGGTTCGTCCTGATTTATGGTTGCTCACTCTGCCATCGGAATGTGATTGGGGGATTGCGCCGGTCTTGGATATCTACGGGCAAATCGGGTCGGCTGACCAAGCGAATGGAAAAGACGCCTTGCAATGGCTGGGAATGCAGACTGAAATTCAAATGTGGCTGCATCAACATCCGCTCAACACGATCCGCGCTCAAAACGACATCCCTACCATCAACGGTCTTTGGCTCTGGCAGGATTTGACGGGGCTGCGATCTACAGACTTAATCGCTTCCGACAGCATCTGGGCGCAATTTTCAGACGACCTCCGCTGGGACGCGCCTTATGATTTTCAGGCTTGGCTAGATGCGGTTGATGAATCGGGCATTCACCCCGCCAACCCTGTTATCTTTCTGGACGACTTGGCGATTACGGAACAAACGGGCGACATTCAAACATACCAAGAGATTTTAGAGAGCTGGGAAGCCCGCTGGTTTGCCCCGCTTTGGCAGGCTGTTTCACAAGGTCGTCTGAAAAAACTGACCATCAGCACTGACGGCGAAAACGGCGGCACTTTACACATCACGCCGTTTTCAAAATGGAAATTCTGGCACTCGAAAAAAACATTTGCCGGCAGATGGTAATGCGTCTGCACTGTCACTTTGCCGCCCTGTTTATAGAAACACCAATAACGTTTACAATACGCGACCATTCCACTACTCGCACCAACAACCGCCCATGAAAATCCGACTCGGTCAGCACAATGCACCTGATTTTCCGCAAGGAGCGGCCGTCACCATCGGTAATTTCGACGGCGTACACCTCGGTCACAAACACATTCTGCAAAAACTCAAAAATGAAGCCGATTCGCGCAAGCTCCCTGTTATCGTCGTCATTTTCGAGCCTCAACCCAAAGAATTTTTCTCCCGAAAAGCAGGCTTTACGCCCCCTTGCCGCATCGCCCCCTTGCGTACCAAACTCGAGCTGCTGCGCGATACCGGCTGCATCGACGCCTTATGGGTATTACGTTTCAACCAAGACTTCGCCAACATGAGCGCACAGGATTTCATCGACAAACTGCTGCGCCAAACACTCCACACACGCTACCTGCTCATAGGCGACGATTTCCGCTTTGGCGCCGGACGTGAAGGCTGTTTCGATTTATTAAAACAGCAAAGCGATATACAAACCGAGCGCACACCTTCCGTCATCGTCGAAGACATCCGCACCAGCAGCACAGCCGTGCGCAACGCCTTGACAGACGGCAACTTGGCGTACGCCAAAAAACTTTTGGGTCACGATTACGTTTTGAGCGGCAAAGTCAAACACGGCAAAAAACTAGGCAGAACCATCAACGCTCCTACCGCCAACATCCAACTTCCGCCCCACCGCTATCCCCTGCGCGGCGTATTCGTCGTCGAAGCGGACGGCGCATTCGGCACACGGCGCGGCGTTGCCAGCTTCGGTCTCAATCCGACCGTCAGCAACAACAGTTCGCAAAAACTCGAAGTCCATTTATTCGACTTCGACGGCAATCTCTACGGTCAGCGTTTGAAAGTGCGCTTCCTACACAAGCTGCGTGACGAACAAAAATTCAGCGATATCGAAACATTAAAACGTCAAATCGAACAAGATATAGAAGACGCAAAGAAATGGCAGCAAACGTATTGAAAATATAGCCGCAATCACCAGATACGAATTGAAAAAGGTCTCTGAAAATCTTTTCAGACGACCTTTTTCCCAATATGCAGACATCAGCCTGCGAGATTTCTAATGGCCTAAATTCAAAAAGGACGACAACCGTCAAAACGGTGCGCGGGGAACAGAATCCCTCTTTTAATTCAGTCCACTATATCCTACTTATTTAGCAGCAGGAGCCTGTTCTTGGGCGGCAGCAGGTGCAGTTTCGGTAGTAGTTTTACCTTGCTCGGTCAGCGGGCTAGTGGCTTCAGCTTCCGGTGCAACAGTCTCAGCAGCTTTGTCTTGTTTCAGATCGTTGGCTTGTTTTTTAGCTTTGTTGGCTTTTTTGTGAACATGTCCTGCTTTAGTAGCGGCTTTACCGGAAGCAGGTTGGGCCATAGCCACAGGAGCAGCGATCAAACCGGCAGAAACAAGAACGAGAGAGGTCAATTTAGACAATGTTTTCATGTGTAATATCCTTTCGGGAAATTTGTCTGATAAAATAATTCCGTCAAATGCCAAATGGCAATTTGCGTAAAGGCAACCGCATAACTGCTTGGTGCGATTGAGTTTTTATTGTAACGGTTTGTTTGTAAACCGAAGTCAGGTCAAGCGAAATTGAAATAAAATTTCAAAAGGCGGGTTAACCCCCTTGTCCTGCTTTATTAATCGTACCTCATAGCTTGATTGTTTAAATTTATATATTTCATGGCATTACATTCAATGATTTTCGAACACTCCCGCTTCCGCAATGCATCCTACATCTTGATGGGGCTTGCCCTGTTTGTGGTGCTGTATTTCCACTTTTTGCCCCTTTTGCTCGCCGTTATCCTGACCTACGTCTTCATCACCAAGACCAACGGCCTGATTCTTTGGCTGCGCCGCCGTACGCTCACGCGCAATACGTTTCTGCACAAATCGCTCAACGCGCACAATATCAACCTGATTTCGACCACGCTGACCATAGGCATCGTATTGACGGTTATCCTCTTGATGTCGCTGGGGATTTACCACCTGATTCACGGCGGGCATATCCCCGTGATGCTGACCAAGCTGGCGGCGATTTTGGAAGACACAAAAAACAGCAGCAGCCTGCCGCCATCGATTTTGAACATGCTGCCCAACAATACCGCCGAAATCAAAGCCTCTGCGGTCAAATTGATTGAAGAATACAGCGCCGCGCTGACGCGCATCAGCAAAAACAGCTTCACCTCGTTCGTGTACATCCTGATCGGCATCATCATCGGCGCAATGCTCAGTTTCCACCGCCTCAACATGCGCAAAAACCGCGGCAAAATGCCGCCCTTCAAGGCAGAACTGGTGCGACGGATTGTCAATTTTGAAACCAGCTTCGAGCGCGTGTTTCTGGCGCAGGTCAAAATCTCGCTGATCGATACCGCGCTGACGGGGCTGTACCTCTATCTGATCCTGCCGCTTTTCGGTGTCGAGTTGCCGTTTAAGCTAACCGTGTTGGTCATCGCCTTCATCGTCGGGCTGATTCCCGTCGCGGGCAACCTGATTTCCAACACCATCATTATCATCTTGAGCCTCGGCGCGTCTTTATATGTGGCGGTCGCTTCGTTGGTGTTTCTGGTCGTCATCCACAAGCTCGAATATTTCCTGAACGCGAAAATCATCGGTTCGGAAATCGAATCAAGCGCATGGGAACTCTTGGTGGCGATGGTCGTGTTCGAACGGATTTTCGGCGTCGGCGGCATCATCGTCGCACCGGTTTATTATGCGTATCTGAAGAATGAGTTGAAGCAGCAAAAGCTGATTTAGATAGTGTTTGAAATATAGATGGAAGGTCGTCTGAAAAGCTCGAAATAGGTTTTTCAGACGACCTCTTTCTGTTACGGCAACCTGATCCCTTCCCCCGTCTAGCGAGGGGAAGGTTAGGATGGGGGTGGCTTGCGAATATGCAGCATAAAGGGTAAGAGCCACCCTCTCCCCAACCCTCTCCCGCCAGACGG
>CAKMQH010000163.1 GCA_927911515.1 uncultured Neisseria sp. | reverse complement strand
CGGCCTTGCAGGGTTTCGTATTGCGAACCCAGCGCGGCAACGGCTTCCTGGCGGGCGCGGATATGGGCGCGGCTGCGTAAGGGGTGGTGCAGCCAGAGTGCCAAGAGGCGGCTGCCCATGTGGGTGGCGCAGCCGTCGAGTATGGAAAACAGGGTCGGCGATTTTTTGCCGGAGAGGGTTTGCGTGATTTCGAGATTGCGGCGCGTGGCGGCGTCCATGCCGATATATTGGCTGTCGGTTTCGAGCGAAATGCCGTCTAAGTGTTGCGGCATCAGGTTTTGCGTCAGGCGGATGTAGTTCAACAGCGCGCCCGCCGCACCGACAGCGGCTTCGTGTTCCTTGCCGTCCAAACCGAAGCCGTGCAGGTCTTGGCAGCCGAAATATTCGGTCAATAATTTCGCGCCCGCGTCGGCGGCAAACTGCCATGAGTTCAGGCGCGTGATGTTGGCAGAGGTCGTCTGAAAACCATTAGGCAGGCTTTTGCCTTCGGGCAACAGGATTTCCGCCGCCTGCAAACGCGCCAGCTCGTCGGCGAGTTTGTCCGCCGTCGTCAGCTTGGTTTTGAATTCGCCGCTTTGCAAAGATGCCCACGCGATGGCGATGTGTTTTTTATCCGCGTTCACCGCTGCGATGCGGTTGGTTTCCTTGTCTTCCAAAAACGCCGCGTCGGTCAGCGTGCCGGGCGTAACGATGCGCACGACTTTGCGCTCCACCGGCCCTTTGCCCGCGCCGACTTCGCCCACCTGCTCGCACACTGCCACGCTTTTGCCCATCTTCACCAGCCGCGCCAGATACTGCTCCGCCGCGTGAAACGGCACGCCCGCCATCTTAATCGGCACGCCGTCCATCTGCCCGCGCGTGGTCAGAGTGATGTCCAACAGCTTCGCCGCTTCCACCGCGTCATCCAAAAACAGCTCGTAAAAATCGCCCATGCGGTAAAACACCAGCTTGTCGGCGTGCTGCGATTTGATGGCGAGATACTGCTGCATCATCGGGGAAACGGCGGATTTGCTCATGGGAATGCCTTGCAAAACGGAAAAGCCTTATTGTAGCAAAAAGGTCTCTGAAACCCTAAAAACAAGGTTTCAGACGACCTTTTATGTAAGCCGCTTAGGGTTAGTCGTAAACGAAAATGATGTCCAAGTCTTTTTTCGGCAGGAAATTTTCTTTGACTGCTTGGAAGTGGTTCGGCCCTACTTTGCGCAGGGATTTGTCCCAGCAGAGCGACAGCACGGTATTGGGCTCGCGGTCTATGGTCAGTTTGAATTTACCGATGGGTTTTGCCCAATTGGCACCCGTGGTCAGGATATAGCCCAAATGGTGATAGAACTTTGAACCTTCTTTCACATTTTTAAAGTTGTTGAGGAAGTTTTCATCCATGCAGTAAGCGTCTATAAATGCTTTACTGTCTTTGGCTTTAAGCGAAGGCAGGAAGCTGCCGCCGACCAGCGGGGTGTATTGGTGTTTGATTTCGGTGACGCTGCCGGCTTTGAAGGTTTGCTTCCAGCTGTAAATAATCTGCGCCGACCAATCGGGCAGTTCATCCGTCTGTTTGGGCAGCATGGATTGGACTTTGGCGGAGCGGCAGGCTCCGATTTTGCTGCCGATTTTTTCACCGTCTTGCTTTTTTCGTCCAAGGGTGCATCAGTTCCTGATCGCTCAAACCGCATTTTTTCAAATCGGCGGTCACGTCCACCAGCGAGCCGTTACTCCGTTCAAAATAGGCACGGACGTGGGCTTGCGGGCGAACAGGTTTGCCGTCGGCGTAAATTCGGAAGCTGTCAACCAAGCCTTTGGTGTCGGCAAAGTCGGAATCGGTGAAAGCAGGGACAATCGGCAAAGGGAAAAGGACGGTTTCGGTAATGTCTTGCGAGGAGGTGTTTTTAAACTGGTAATGCACGCGAATCTGGTTTTCGCTGATGTACAAATCTTCGCTCTGCATATCGATATGCGGATTTTTCAGATATTTGATGCCGCTTGTGCTGACTGTACCCGTGCTGTCGTTGGCATGGGCTGCTCCGGCAAGCAGGAGGAGCATTAGGAAGGTATTGGGTTTCATGGGTTCAAAGTCCTTAAAAATAGGTCGTCTGAAACGGTATTTCAGAGACCTTCTTACGAATCAGTATTTAATCCGCGCCTTTGAGCATTTTATTCAAAATAGGTACGAGTAGCAATAATACCAAACCGGTGATTACGCCTATGCCGCAAAGCATCCAGTAGAAATCCAGCGGTGCTTTCTCATCGAATCCTTCTTTGAACAACACGCCACCCAAAGTGAAACCTACCGAGAGACCCAAGAAGTTGAGCGCGACCATTTGGGTTTTGAACATGGGCGGGGCGATTTTGGTGGCGATAGAAAGCGAAATCGGCGAGATCATCAGTTCGCCTATGGTGATGGCGAGCAGGATTAGCGCGAACACAATAATCGGCATGGGGGTTTCCGATGAAATATACGGTACGAATCCAAGATAGGATACGCCGACGACAATCATCGCCAATGCGAATTTAAACGGGGTTTTCGGCTGATATTTGCCCATTTTCGTCCAAATTGCCGCCATTACGCCGGAGAAAAGGACGACCCACATACTTTGGATGGAATCTTTCCATGCAACAGGAACAGTCCAACCCAATAGGGTGCGGTCAACCGTTTTGTCAAAATACACCGTTGCCACGGTATAGACTTGGAACCAGACTGCCCAAAACAGGCAGATGGCCAAAAACAGTGGAATATAGGCAATGATGTGGCGTTTGTTTTCAGACGACACATGGCTGCTGCCAAGCAGGCGCGCGAAATAGGCGATAATGGTGAGAATGACCGTACCGAGCAGGAATTTGGAGAAGTTGTCCAAATTGAGCGTACCCGAGGCAATCAGGCTGCCGATAATCAAGACAATCAACACGGCGACTGCCACCGCGGTTTGCACTTTTTCAGGACGCAACGGATTGGGCGCGGGCGTGTGCGGCAGCAGTTTGCGTCCCACAGAGTAACGCCACAGCCCGAAAGCCATACCGATTGCGCCGCGCCGAAGCCGTAGTGGAAACCCATCTTTGTTTGCAGCAAACCTGTCAGGAGCGGTCCTAAAAAGCCGCCGATGTTGATAGAGATATAGAAAATCGAAAAACCCGCATCGCGCAAGGGTTTCATGTGATCGGCTTCATAAAGCGAACCGACCATCGAGCTTGCCGACGATTTCACGCCGCCGCTGCCCAACGCGATGAGCACCAAGCCACATAGCAGCCCGTACAGCCCGGGTGCGATTGCCAAAACGATGTGTCCGAGCATGACCACGATGCCGGAAATAAACAGCGTTCTCTCCGCGCCCCAAATCCGGTCGGCAAGCCAGGCGCCGAGTATGGTGGACAAATAAACGCTGCCGCCGTATGCGCCGACGATGCCGCCGGCGAGCGACTCTTCTATGCCCAAACCGCCTTTATTGGCAGCGTAATAGAGATAGATCATTAAGATACCCTGCATCCCGTAAAACGAGAAACGTTCCCACAATTCGATGTGGAACAGGGTAGAAAGCTGGACGGGATGCCCGAAGAAGGTTTTTTCCTTATGGGCGGAATGGTTGTCAGACATATTAAAGTTCTCCTGTTGGCAGAGGTTTGGCAGACGTACTGCCCCGACGGAAACCTGCCCGCCTCCACCGGCATTTTCAATATTTTTCTTAGAACGGGTGCGTAAGGATTGCCTGCCGCACCCTGCGGGTTTGGCGGAAAACACCCGTATCCGACGCTTTTATTCGGATTTACAGGAGTTTACGATGCCAAACATATTTCGGTTTTAGCCGAATCTGAAACGCTTGTCAAACGGCATATGGCAAAGGTTTGAGGCGGAACAGGGGAAACCGCATTTTGATGGATTGGATGTAAACGAGGGGTCGTCTGAAAACGTATCGGCAGAAAGGGGGCATTTTCAGGCGGAAGGCGCGGGCGTATCATGCCTTTTATGAACATCACGCCTTTATGCCCCGAACACGTCGAACCGCTCGCCCGCGCGCTTTATCGGCAATGGCACGATTTTGCGCCGTGGTCGTCTATGGACAAAATCCGCGCCTATTACGCGGAATGCCTGAACGGTGAAAACCTGCCGCTGGCGTTTGCCGCCGTTGGAAAAGGCGGCGCGCTGCTGGGTTCTGCCGCGCTCAAACGGCACGATATGGAAGAGTTTCCCCAATACGAATATTGGCTGGGCGATGTGTTCGTTTTGCCGGAACACAGGGGATCGGGTGTGGGCGGTCTGTTGATCGAACACTGCCTCGCTGCCGCCCGCCAAATGCGCCTGCCCAAGCTTTACCTTTACACGCCTGACGTACAGTCGGTTTACGAAAAATACGGCTGGTGTGAAATCGCGACCTGTCTGCACAACGGCGAGACGGTGTCGGTGATGGAATTGGTATTGGAGGGAAACGACCAATCCGGTTGAATTTCACCCCCATCTTATGACGCAGGGGTCGTCTGAAAACCCAATCTTTGATTTTCAGACGACCTTTTTGTTTACGCGTATGGGAACTGTTTATCATTGCAACGTTCTATAAAAGGATTGACTTCAAAGCGATACGGCGTTGCCGCGCCTTGTCTGATTTGAAGTTTCTCCGGCATATTTTGCACTCACGCAGAGACTGCTCTGCGCCAGACCGACTGAGAGGAATCCAGATTGAACAGCTTACGCCATCTTGCCCTGATATTTGCTTTGTCCGCGCCCGTACTCACACTGGCGCAGACCGTGTCGCAAACCTTGCCCAACGGGTTGAAGATTATTGTGAAAGAAGACCGCCGCGCGCCGGTCGCCGTGTCGCAGCTTTGGTATAAAGTCGGCAGCGTGGACGAGAAACTGGGTAAAAGCGGTTTGAGCCATGCCTTGGAACACATGATGTTTAAAGGCACGCAGGCAGTACCATCAGGCGAATTCAGCCGACGCGTGGCAGCTTTGGGCGGACAGAACAACGCCTATACCAACCGCAGCGAGACGGTTTATTACGAGAATGTCGCGGCGGAAAACCTGCCCGAAGTGTTGAAACTCGAAGCCGACCGCATGCACAACCTCAATTTCAGCGATGAAGAATTTCTCAATGAAATGAACGTCATCCGCGAAGAACGCCGCCAACGCACGGAAGACACGGCGGACGGCAAACTGTGGGAACAAGTGTATCTGAACAGCTTTACCCTGCCTTCGATGAAAGCCGCGGTCATCGGTTATATGAATGATCTGCACACGCTCAAAGCTGATGATTTGCGCGACTGGTATCAGCAATATTACGCGCCGAACAACGCCGTTTTGGTGATTGTCGGCGATGTCGATGCCAAGAAAACGCTCAAAACGGCGGCGGACTTGTTCGGCAGCATTCCCGCCAAACAGCAGCCCGACCGCAATATGCTGACCGGCGAGCCGTTCAAACGCGAACCTGTGAATTTTCAGACGACCTCAATGGTGACGCGCCAGCCTTTGGTCACCTTAAACTACCGCGTTCCCGGTCTGGAAAATCTGGACGACAAACTGCCTTATGCGCTGGATGTCTTGTCGGAAATCTTGTCAGGCAACTCGTCCAGCCGCTTGGATAAAAACCTGATACGCGGCAAACAGATGGCTTTAAGCGCGGGCGCGAATTATGACCTGATCAGCCGTGAGATGCCGTTGTTCAGCATCTTCGCCATGCCGACCGACAACGTTGAAGTCGATGCCGTCATCGCCGAATTGCGCCGCGAATTGAAAGACATCGCCGAAAACGGCGTCAGCGACGAAGAGCTGAACCGCATCAAAGCGCAGTCTGAAGCGTCCGAAATCTACGAACGCGATTCTATGGAGGCACAAGCCTCGATGCTCGGACGGCTGGAAGCACGCGGTTTCCAATACAGCGATGAAGCGGAAATCCGCCGCCGCCTGAAAGCCGTCAGCGTCGAAGACGTGCAGGCAGCCGCGCAGCTGCTGACGGATGACCGTTTAGCGACCGTGGTCGTAATGCCCGACCCGAAAGTCCTGTACCGCCCGATTGTTCAGGCAGCAAACAAGCCGCAACCTAAATAAACCGACGAAAGGGGTCGTCTGAAAACGCTTTTTCCGTTTTCAGACGACCTCCGAACCGCCCCGCCCGAAGTAGCAAATGACTCGGAACGCGGCGGAATACGGCACCAAACCGCCCATCCGCCCCGACAACCCGGTTCAACCGCAAAGGAATATCCGATGAAATCCCTTCCCCTCATATTAGCCCTCGCCCTCTCCACCACCGCGCAGGCAGGCGTGGACATCCAACGCTGGACCACCGGCAACGGCACAGAAGTCCTTTTGGTCGAGCAACACGACAACCCCATCGTCGATATGCAGGTCAACTTCAAAGGTGCGGGCAGCGTGTTCAACCCCGAAGGCAAAAGTGAAGTGGCGGAATTTACCGCCGCCCTCCTAACCGACGGCACGGAAAAGCTGGACGAAGAAGCCTTTAATGCCGCCGCCGACGATATTGCCGCCCAAATCGGCAGCAGCAGCGGTCAAGAAAGCTCCGCCGCCGTCCTGCGCAGCCTGAGCCGCCCCGAAACGCTCAAGCAGGCCGCCGGACTGCTCAACCAATCCCTGACCCGCCCCCGTTTTGACCCCGCCGTGTTCGACCGCCGTCAAAAAGAGGCGGTTACCGCCCTGCAGCAACAGGAAACCACGCCCGACTACAACGCCGGACGCGCGCTGACCAAGCTTGCCTATCCCGACCACCCTTACGGCAGCGGCGCCAACATCACCACGGAAAGCATCCGCAAAGTCAATCTTGACGACATCCGCGCGTTCCATCGCAGCCATTACGGCAAAGACAACGCCATCGTCGCCATCGTCGGCGACATCAACCGCAAACAGGCTGACCGCCTTGTGAAAAACGTGTTGAACGGTCTGCCCGAACGCAGCAGCGCCGCTAAAAACGTTCCACCGGTTCAACAACAGCCGGCACAACGCCGTGACATTCCCTTTGCCGGCGAACAGGCGCAAGTCCTGCTCGGTATGCCGCTGATCAAACGCCACGATCCCGACTATTACGCCTTGGTGGCGGGTAATTACATCCTCGGCGGCGGCGGTTTCGACAGCCGCCTGATGAAAGTCTTGCGCGACCGTCACGGCTACACCTACGGCGTACACAGCACCCTCGAACCGGCGACCGAAGCAGGTATGTTCACCATCGGCTATTCCACTCAGAAGAAAAACACTAAAGATTCGCTCGTACAGGCTCAGGCGGTCATCAAACAATTCATCGAAGAAGGCCCGACCGAAGAAGAATTGGCACAAGCCAAAGCCAACATCATCGGCAGCTTCCCCCTGCGTTTCGATTCCAACGCCAAACTGGTGAAATACCTCAGCATCATCGGCCACCACAACCTGCCCAACGACTATCTCGAAGCCTACCCCAAAGCCATCGGCAAACTGACCGTTGAGCAAGTCAAAGACGCTTGGCAGCGCCGCGTCAAACCTGAAGATTTGCACATTGTCGTCGTCGGTGCCGAATAACGCCTTTACCCATCCTTGTCCGGCGGATACGGTCTGTCGGGCAAAGCTTGGGCAGTACCGCGGTTTCCCTTCGCCACACGGCAAAAAGGTCGTCTGAAAGCGCAGCTTCAACGAAGTCCGAACAGACATCGGCGAAGCTGCGCCCAACCTTTTTTCAGACGACCCTTCCGACCATTCGTACCCCGTAAACGCCCTTCGGAAGAATTCTCCCCGCCCGCCCGCAAAAACCGTCAAAATCCCTTATAATTCCGAATCTAACCGAATCCCGTCCTGCCGGCAGCCGCCGACGGGACTTGTCTCAACAACGAAAGAAACACTGTGGACAAACTCAAAATCACCGCCAACGGCCCGCTCAACGGCGAAATCATCGTATCCGGCGCGAAAAAACGCCGCCCTGCCGCTGATGTGTGCCGGACTCTTGACCTCCGGCACCCTGCGCCTGAAAAACGTACCCATGCTCGCCGACGTCAAAACCACCCAAAAACTGCTGCAAGGCATGGGCGCACGCGTTTTGACCGACAACGTTCACGAATTCGAAATCAACGGCGGCACCGTCAACAACACCTGCGCCCCCTACGAACTGGTGAAAACCATGCGCGCCTCCATCCTCGTGCTCGGCCCGACGCTGGCGCGTTTCGGCGAAGCCCAAGTCAGCCTGCCTGGCGGCTGCGCCATCGGTTCGCGCCCCGTTGACCAGCACCTCAAAGGCCTCGAGACCATGGGTGCGGAAATCACCATAGAACACGGCTACGTCAAAGCCAAAGGTCGTCTGAAAGGCGCACGCGTGGTGATGGATATGATTACCGTCGGCGGTACGGAAAACCTGCTGATGGCGGCGACCCTCGCCGAAGGCACCACCGTTTTGGAAAATTGCGCCATCGAACCCGAAGTCGTCGATTTGGCAGAATGCCTCGTCAAAATGGGCGCGAAAATCAGCGGCATCGGTACGTCAACCATGACCGTCGAAGGCGTGAAAGAGCTGCACGGCTGCGAACACAGCGTCGTGCCTGACCGCATCGAAGCCGGTACCTTCCTTTGCGCCGTCGCCATGACCGGCGGCAAAGTCGTCCTGCGCAAAGCTGCCCCCAAAACCATGGAAGTCGTTTTGGACAAACTCGTCGAAGCCGGCGCCATCATCGAAGCGGGCGACGACTGGATTTCCATCGACATGCAGCAACGGCCGAAAGCGGTAAACATCCGCACCACCGAACACCCCGGCTTCCCGACCGACATGCAGGCGCAGTTTATGGCGATGAACGCCGTTGCCGAAGGCGACAGCCGCGTCGTCGAAACCATCTTTGAAACCGCTTCATGCACGTTCCCGAACTTAACCGCATGGGCGCGAACATTACCACCGAAGGCAACACCGCCTTCGTCAAAGGCGTGGAAAAACTCTCCGGCGCCGTCGTCATGGCGACCGACCTGCGCGCCTCCGCCAGCCTCGTCATGGCAGGCTTGGTCGCAGGCGGCGAAACTATTGTCGAACGCATCTACCACCTCGACCGCGGCTACGAACACATCGAGAAAAAACTCGGCCAAGTCGGCGCGAAAATCGAACGGGTACGCGGTTAAGAGCCTTGTGCGAACAGGTCGTCTGAAACACCCATCCCGATTTCAGACGACCCCAAGCATCCATTTCAGACCCAAACCGACCACCATGAGGGAACCATCATGAACTTCAACAACCTGCTCAATCAAATCTTAGGAACCGTTCAAAAAAGCGGAAAATCCGCATCCAAAAGCCCGCTCAATTCATTTGGCGGCGGCGCTTTGGTCGGCGGACTGGCTTCCATGCTGATGAAGAAAAAAACCGCCAAATCGCTGGTCAAAGTCGGCTCCGTGGCGGCTTTGGGTTATCTGGCGTATCAGGGTTATCAAAATTGGCAGAAAAACCAACAGCAGGAGGTCGTACCGCAAGGCGCGTTCGAACCTGCCGGACTGCTCGCCGAAGACCACAGCCGCGTGATTTTGCGCACCATGATTGCCGCCGCGGCTTCGGACGGTCTGATTGACGAAACCGAAAAACAAGTCATCGCCCGTGAAAGCGGCGAAGACCCCGAAACCGCCGCATGGCTTGCCGCCGAATACAACAATCCGGCGACCGTAGAAGAACTCGCCGCCGCCGTCGGCACCGATCAGGCATTGGCAGCAGAAACCTATCTCGCGGCACGTTTGGTCTGCGCCGATTTGTCGCGCAAAGAAATCGTGTTCCTCAGCCGCCTGTCGCAAGCCTTGGGACTGGACGACAATCTGGTGGAAAGCTTGGAAAAACAGCTCGAATTGGCATAACGCTTTGTATAGTGGATTAACAAAAATCAGGACAAGGCGACGAAGCCACAGACAGTACAGATAGTACGGAACCGATTCACTTGGTGCTTCAGCACCTTAGAGAATCGTTCTCTTTGAGCTAAGCGAGGCAACGCCGTACTGGTTTAAAAGTTAATCCACTATATCACGCGGTCTGCGGAATGGCTTCGATATCGTGCAGGCTGCGGTAGCAGGGGTCGAGCTGTTTGGCGATGAGGGTGAGCTGCCGATGCAGGATGTGGCTTTGGCGCGCGTCGCCGGCTTCTGTTTGTAGGGCTTCCAAATCGGTTCGGATTTGTGACAGGGTCGTCTGAAAATCTTGTTCACCGGTTTGCGGGAGGCGTTCGAGCAGGTCGGCGATGCGGTAGCCGCTTTGGTAGAACTTGCGGACGAAGTCGGGGCTGTATGCGCCGTCCATTTCGCTGCGGTATGCGCCAAGCGCGGAGATGTAGCCGGTCAGGGCGTAGCTGGTTTTGAGGAGGTTGAAGCCGCTTTGCAGGTTGTTGCCGTATTTTTTGGGTTCGCTGCTCATGTCGGAGAGGGTGCTGCTGAGGGTGGCGGTGCGCTCGTGGGCTTGGCGGCGGACGGTGCGGTATTCGACGTCGTCGGCGATGCCGTATTGGAGCTGGTCGAGGATTTTTCTGAGGTAGGCGCCGTTGCCGCCGACGGTTTGGGCGGCGGTTTTTTCGAGGGTGAGGTAACGCCAGTCCGGCCAGAGGTAGGTGACGGCTGCCCACGCGAGGACGGAGCCGACGATGGTGTCGATGATGCGGACGGGCATGGCGGCATAGACGTCCAGTCCGGCGAGTGAGAAGCTGGTGAGGGCTTGGATGGTGATGAAGAAGGTGGAGAAGCTGTATTTGTAGCTTCGGGTCATGAAAAACAGGGTGGTGCTGGCGATGACGATCCAGAGTTTGGTTTCGACGGAGGGGGTAAAATAAGGCACGAGTGAGCCGACGATGACGCCGAGGATGGTGCCGGCGATGCGTTGGTACACGCGGCTTTTGGTGGCGGTGTAGTTGGGTTGGCAGACGAAGACTGCGGTCAGGAGTATCCAGTAGCCGAGGTTGAGATGGAGGATTTCGACGATGATGCAGGAGACGGCAACGAGGATGGAGAGGCGCGTGGCATGACGGAAAACGCCCGACTCGAAGTTGAGCTGGCTGCGGACGGTCTGCCAGACGTTTTCAGGCTGCTGTTCTCGAGGGCGGCGATGCGGGTGTCGCTGATGTTGTCGTTTTCGGCGGGCGAATCGCTGTGTTGGAGTTGGCGAAGTTGGTGGTCGACGCTGCCGAGGTTGTCGAGCAGGCGGCGGATGTGGTGGATGTTGCGGCTTTCGGGGTGGTCGTCGGTGTAGTGCGAGAGGGATTGGCGGCAGCCTTCCATCGCGCGTCCGAGGCGTTTGCTGTATGTGTAGTCTTTGCCGTTTCTCAGGGCGGCGGCAACGTTGCGGCACGCCTGCCCCTGCATTTCGAGCAGGCGGCGGATGCGGAAGATGAGGTCGGTGTTTTTGAGGGTGTCGGTCAACTCGGTGTAGTCGGCGTGGGCGGAGCTGACGCGTTCGTGTATGTCTTGGGCGGTAAAGTAGTAGCGCAGCATTTTGGCGGTGCGCGGGTGGCGGTGTTTGCCGCGCAGGCGGTAAAACAGGGCGGCGCGGCATTGGTTGAAGGCAGTGATGACGCCGGTGTTGCTCATGGCAAGATCGATTTGGCGGTTGCCAAGCCAGGCGGCTTCGTCGGGATCGAAAAAGTCGGCTTTGGCGTCAAAATAGCCGCCGAGCGCTTCGTAGGCGTTGGCGACGCTTTCTTGGACGGGGCGGTGCGGGAGGATGATTTGGAAAACAAGTGTGCAGGTGCTGTATAACACGGTCCCGAGCAGAATCATGACGGGATTGGTCAGCCAGAAGGTGTCGGGGGTGTAGGTGAGCGTGGTGTAGGTGGCGACGGCGAGTGCGCCGAACGCGAAGGTGCGGTATTTCAGCCCGACCGCGCCCAAAATGGTAAAGCCGAAGGTCATCAGGGTCATGGCGAGGATGAAAGGCAGACCTGTGCCGAGCGTGCTTTGGGCGACGAGCGATGAATGGTAAACAGGGCGACTGTGATGATGATGTTTTTCAGACGACCTGTCAGGCGGTTGTCCAAATCGACAAGGCCGCCTGCGATGATGCCGAGTACAAACGGCATGGCGAGCTTGGGTGTGCCAAACCGCCAGACGAGGGTCGCGGCGATAAAGACGCTGGCGAAGACGGGCAGCGAGGTGATGATGAGGGGTTTGAGCGGCGGGAGTTTCATCGTATTGGGCGCAGCTTTAATGTGGAATGGTTTGATTATTATGGATGAAATGAAACGGTATTCTAACAGGATTTCAGGTCGGGACGGGGCTGCGGGGTCGTCTGAAAACCTGTTCGACAGCGCTCCTGCGAAACGGATATGACCGACCTGCCTATCTATCCTCTGAAAAAAGGAACAGGATAGCCGCGCATGAAAAAGGTCGTCTGAAAACTGAACTGGCCCCCAAATCTTGGACACTCATAAAAGCCTATTCAGGCGCTTTGTGCAAGCTGGGTTCTGTATGCGACAGGACTCAGCTTTTTCAATTTCAGACTGCAACGCTCCCGGTTGTAGTAATCCATATAGTCATCTATTCTGCTTCATCAATTCGTCCACCGTCAATTCTCCTGCGTTATAGAAACACTCCCGTCTTCAAACACCGCAAAGAAGCTTTCCATCGGCGCATTGTCCCAGCAGTTGCCTTACG
>CAKMQH010000162.1 GCA_927911515.1 uncultured Neisseria sp. | reverse complement strand
ACGCGTTTTCCAAACTGCCGCTGCTGAAAGACATTTGGAGCATGGCGCCGAACGTGGTGAAAAATGCGCCGTGTCAGGAAATCGTGCGGGAAGGTAAAGACGTTGATTTGTATAAACTTCCGATTCAGCATTGCTGGCCGGGAAGACGTTTGCGCCGCTGGTAACATGGGGCTTGACCGTCACGCGCGGGCCGCACAAAAAACGCCAAAATTTAGGCATTTACCGCCAACAACTAATCGGCAAAAACAAGCTGATTATGCGTTGGCTGTCGCATCGCGGCGGCGCGCTGGATTATCAGGAATTCCGCAAACTCAATCCCGATACACCGTATCCCGTCGCCGTCGTGCTCGGCTGCGACCCTGCCACCATTTTGGGCGCGGTAACGCCCGTTCCCGATACCTTGAGCGAATACCAGTTTGCCGGACTGCTGCGCGGTTCGCGGACGGAACTGGTGAAATGTATCGGCCACGATTTGCAAGTGCCTGCCCGTGCAGAAATCGTACTGGAAGGCGTGATTCATCCGAACGAAACCGCGCTGGAAGGCCCATACGGCGACCACACGGGCTATTACAACGAGCAGGACCATTTCCCCGTGTTTACGGTCGAGCGCATCACCATGCGCGAAAACCCGATTTACCACTCCACCTACACAGGCAAACCGCCCGATGAACCCGCTGTCTTGGGCGTGGCGTTGAACGAAGTGTTCGTACCGCTCTTGCAAAAGCAGTTCCCCGAAATCACCGATTTCTACCTGCCGCCCGAAGGCTGCTCCTACCGCATGGCGGTGGTCAGCATGAAAAAACAGTACGCCGGACACGCCAAGCGCGTGATGATGGGCTGCTGGTCGTTCCTGCGCCAGTTTATGTACACCAAATTCATCATCGTAGTGGATGACGATGTGAACGTACGCGACTGGAAAGAAGTCATCTGGGCAGTAACCACGCGCATGGACCCCGTGCGCGACACCGTATTGGTGGAAAACACGCCTATCGATTACCTCGACTTCGCCAGCCCCGTCAGCGGACTCGGCGGCAAAATGGGTTTGGATGCGACCAACAAATGGCCGGGCGAACCGACCGCGAATGGGGACGGGTGATCAAAAAAGACCCTGCGGTTACGGCTAAGATTGATGAGGATTTGGGGGGAATTGGGTTTATAACCCGAATATCAAAAGGTCGTCTGAAAACGGTTTCAGACGACCTCTTTAACCAATAAGCCTTACAATAATCTAGATAACTGTTGCATATCATCCATATCTGCCGATTTAAGCGTCATCCATTTCAAATCAACCGCCCCGCCAACTGATGTCCAAACCCAGCTTAGATATTTCGAACAGCATTTTTTTGGCTATATAAAGCATTACTTTACAGATTTTTTGATATAATCTTGCCCATCCGTTTAGATAAACCGTTGATACCATCCTCTGCGTGTTTTCAGACGGCCTATCAAAAATACAATTCGTTTTCCAAATAAAAGGCCGCCCGCTCTATGCACGAAACTTTTTCCCTCGCACCCATCGTTATCGTCCTTCTCGTTTCCGTCATTACGGTGATTTATTGCCGTAAATTCAATATCCCTTCCATGCTCGGTTATCTTTTGGTCGGCTTTATCGCCGGTCCGGGTATGTTTAAGCTGATTCCGCAAGGCCATGCCACTGATTATTTGGGTGAAATCGGTATCGTATTCCTGATGTTCAGTATCGGTCTCGAATTCTCCCTCCCCAAGCTCAAAGCTATGCGCCGTTTGGTGTTCGGGCTGGGCGGTTTGCAGGTCATTGTAACCATGCTGTCGATTATCGGCATTTTGATGCTGATGGGCGTCAACTTTAATTGGGCGTTTGCCGCAGCCGGGGCGATGACCATGTCGTCCACGGCAATCGTCAGCCGCATTCTGTCCGAAAAAACCGAATTGGGACAGCCGCATGGTCAAATGGCGATGGGCGTCTTGTTGATGCAGGATATTGCCGTCGTGCCGCTAATGATCCTGATTCCTGCGCTGGGGGGTAATGGCGAAGAGGTCAGCCTGTGGGCGGCGCTCGGTCTTGCCGGATTGAAAATGCTGGTCACGTTGGGCGTGTTATTCGTCATCGGCAGCAAGGTGATGTCGCGCTGGTTCAGAATGGTCGCCAAACGCAAGTCGTCTGAATTGTTTATGATCAACGTCCTGCTGGTAACCTTGGGCGTAGCTTATCTGACCGAACTGGAAGGCTTGTCGATGGCATTGGGTGCATTCGTCGCCGGTATGCTGCTTTCGGAAACGGAATACCGTTTTCAGGTGGAAGACGACATCCGACCGTTCCGCGATATTCTGCTCGGTTTCTTCTTTATCACGGTCGGCATGAAACTGGATATCCAGGCTTTAATCGGCGGCTGGCAGCAGATTCTGATTTTGCTGGCAATTTTGCTGGTATTGAAAGCATTGGTCGTCTTTTTCATCGCTTTGCATATGAAGCATCCGATTGCGGATAGCTTGAAAACAGCCCTCTATTTGGCACAAGGCGGCGAATTTGGCTTTGTGATGTTAAACATCTCCAGCAAAATCAATATGGTGTCGCCCGAGCTGGAGCAGGCAGCTACGGCAGCGATTCTGTTGTCTATGATTATTGCCCCATTCATCTTAGGCAGCAGTGATGCCATCGTCAGCCGTTTTGTCAAATCAAGCTGGGACATGAAGGCATTGGATTTGCACAGCATGTTGGTGGAAACCATGAGCAAATCCGACCACGTCCTGATTATCGGTTTCGGACGCGGCGGTCAGACCGTCGGGCGCGTATTGGCTCAGGAAAACATCCCCTTCTTCGCCCTCGACCTCGATATCGGCAGGGTTCAGGTCGCGCGCAATGCCGGCGAACCCGTTTCTTTCGGCGATGCCAAACGGCGCGAAGTCTTGGAGGCGGCAGGTTTGGAGCGTGCCAAAATGGTGGTTATTACCCTGA
Organism: uncultured Neisseria sp.; assembly: GCA_927911515.1. GTDB lineage: Bacteria > Pseudomonadota > Gammaproteobacteria > Burkholderiales > Neisseriaceae > Neisseria. The sequence continues at coordinate 755 of CAKMQH010000162.1, read as the reverse complement.
ACAATATGCACGAAACCCAGCATGTTCTCGACAATATCATGTCCTTACATCCGAGTATGCCTGTGTATGTTCGCGCGACCAATGATGATTACGTCAAAACTTTCACGGATATGGGCGCGGAAGAAGCCGTATCCGACACCAAAGAAACCAGCTTGGTACTGGCAAGCTACGCCATGCTGGGCAATGGTGCGACCTTTAATCATGTTTATCAGACCATTGCCAACATCCGACACAGCCGCTACGCCTCTTTGGAAGGCTTGTTTGTCGGCAGCGATGATGAAAATGGATTTGACGACGGAGGCAAATCAGTATGCCGCCACGCCTTCCCCCTGACCGGAGAAGCCCACGCCATCGGCAAGACTATTCGTGATTTGCCTTTGGATCACGCAGGTATCAAACTTCTATTTATCCGCCGCAATACGAGCAGAATAGAAAATCCTGACTTGGATTTGCAGCTGCAACCGAATGATATTTTGGTTGTCGCAGGCAGGCAGGAGGAAATTATTTCTTTTGAAAACTGGAGTTTGCAAGGAAATACCTAATACACTGAAAAATAAAGCTTGCACAGCGGATGCTTTTTTGATTTAATAGCGTCTTCGCAAACGCAGCGACAAGGGTGATTAGCTCAGTTGGTAGAGCGTCTGCCTTACAAGCAGAATGTCGGCGGTTCGACTCCGTCATCACCCACCAAGTTTCCTTTCATTGTTGCAAAACAATGATGCGCGGTGGTAGCTCAGTTGGTTAGAGTACCGGCC
>CAKMQH010000161.1 GCA_927911515.1 uncultured Neisseria sp. | reverse complement strand
GGCGTATTGATATGTTTTCGATATAAGTGGTATCTGTATATGAGCAGATGAAGGAATACTGATTTGCTTGATATAGTGGATTAACTTTAAACCATACGGCGTTGCCTCGCCTTAGCTCAAAGAGAACGATTCTCTAAGGTGCTGAAGCACCAAGTGAATCGGTTCCGTACTATCTGTACTGCCTGCGGCTTCGTCGCCTTGTCCTGATTTTTGTTAATCCACTATATCTTCAAAGTTGGATTGAGTGGGCTGATAACTTGTTCAATAGCAGTCAAAAAGGTCGTCTGAAATTTTTCAGACGACCTTTTGGATTCTCAAAGTCAAGCTGCTATTTGCCTGCTTTCAGTGATTGCCACAAACGGACGCTCAAACGGCTTGCATCTGTTGATTTGGGCGATACGATAAAACTTTTATCCATCAATTCCTTGGTTGGGAAAATAGACGCATCGCCGGTATATTTCTCGTCCATCAATGCGCGTGCAGGGCGGCTGGCGGGGGCATAGGTAACGAAATTGCCGTTTTGCGCCGCGACTTCGGGATCAAGCGTGTGGTTGATGTATTTATGCGCATTGGCGGTGTTTTGGGCATCACGCGGAATCATCAGGGAATCTACCCAGATGCCGACGCCGCTTTTGGGCGCTAAAACTTCGATTTCGACGCCGTTTTTCGCTTCTTGCGCGCGTGTTTTGGCGATATTCAAGTCGCCGCCGTAACCGACTGAGACGCAAAGGTTGCCTGCTGCCATATCGTCAATATAGCCTGACGAAGTGAAGCGTTTGATGTCGGGACGCACTTTTTTCATCATGTTGACGGCGGCTTTGATGTCGTCGGGGTTTTCGGTATTCGGGTCTTTGCCCAAATAATGCAGCGCGAGCGGAATTTGTTCGATGGCGCTGTCGAAATAGCTGATGCCGCAGGATTTAAGTTTTTTGGTGTATTCGGGATTGAACACCAAATCCCATTCGTTTTCGGGCAGTTGCTCCGTCCCCAAGGCTTTTTGAACCAGTTTTTTGTTGATGGCGAGCGTGTTGATGCCCCAAAAATATGGGACGGCGTATTGGTTGCCCGGATCGACTTTTGCCATCATGGAAAGCAGGTCGGCATCGATGTTGGCGTAGTTCGGGATTTGGCTTTTGTCGATTTTTTGATACGCACCGGCTTTGATTTGGCGTCCGACGTTGGCAATGGACGGGGCAACGAGGTCGTAACCGGATTTGCCGGTTAAGAGCTTGGCTTCTAGGGCTTCGTTGCTGTCGTAGTAGTCGTAGCGGACGTGGATGCGCGTATTTTTTTCAAACGCGCTGAGCGTGGCGGGATCGACGTAGTCCGACCAGTTGTAGATATTGAGCTTGTCGGACGCAGTATGGGAAGAGGGGGCGGAAGATTCTGCGGCGGTCTGTTGTCCGCCGCTGCATGCAGTCAAGACGAGGCCGATGAGTGCCGCCGCCATTGAAGTTTTTTTCATGGATACAGTCCTTTTGCGAAAGAGGAAAACATTGCAGCGGTGGCAGCGGGTAATACAAACTGACCACATGCAAAAGGTTAACTGTGGGGGCGGCCGGCATATGCCTCAGGCCCTTGATTCAGCAGGTTCGCATTAAACGGCAAAATCCCTGTCGGCGCAATAGGTTAGACGGGGAAATTTCTTCTTTTTTTTCGTTGTTTTCAGCTATGGTTTTCTTCATAAACAAAAAAAATATTCAGACGACCCAAAAAGGTCGTCTGAAAAAAGTTGCACTCACTTTATATTTCCATTTTCAAACGGAGGAAAAACGAAGTTTGAATCAGTAAAATCGTAGAACAGATGAATGTTAAGGATTGTCCGATATCGGGTTGCAAAATACACATTTTATTTGAAATAAATAATAATTTTTCTCAAGATAAAAAGAGTTGTCTAATAATCCTAAAATCATTATGATGGAGTCTGGTACTTTTACTCAATTTTTAAATTTAAGGAGGACTCATGAAGAAAATATTGATTACTTTAACCGCAGCAGCCCTACCTTTTGCAGCGTCCGCTGAAGTTGTTCTTTATGGACAGGTGAAAAGCAGCATCACCGCAGGACAAGTGAAAATTAAAGGCAGTGAAGGTACTGAAAAAAGCGCGACCGCTACCCGCATCAACGACAATACTTCGCGCATCGGCTTCAAAGGCAACGAGAAACTTTCAGACGACCTCAAAGTCATTTGGCAGGTTGAACAGCGTACCTCTATTTTAGGCGAATCCAACAGCCAACGTTTCGGCAACCGCAATTCCTTCATCGGTTTGGAAGGCAAGTTCGGTAAAGTTCGTGCCGGTAACATCGACAACATGCTCAACGAAATGGACACCATCGATCCGTGGATGTATAAAACCGATGCCATGGGTTTGGGTATCAACACCCGCACCGGCGTACGTACGACCTCTTTGCGTTATGACAGCCCTTCGTTCGGCGGATTCAAGTTCAATGCCTCCTACGCTCCGCGCGACAACCGCAATCCGGACGACAAATACGTACACGAAAAACCGAGCAAAGAGCAATATACTGCCGGTTTGATCTACGAAAACAACGGTTTCGCCACCAAACTGGGCTACGGTCATTATAAAGGCGCGTATACCAACAAAGATGGCAAAGTCAAAGCTGCCCAAATCGCTAAGATTGAAAGCTACTACGACAAAGACAACCTGTTTGTCGGCGTAGGTGCGCAATATGCCAAAGGCCATGAAAGCGCGAACAAATATTTGGCGCACTTTACCGATGATTTCAATACCTACAAAGGTGTGGACATCACCAAAGATTCAGGCAAAGAAGAAGCTGTTAAGGTTGTAGATGCAGCCGTTACCGTGGGCTATACCTTCGGGAACGTAACCCCGCAAATCAGCTACGCTCACGGTTGGGCGGCAAAAGGCGTGAACAGTGGTGAGAAACTGGTTGATAAATTCGACCAAGTTGTGGTTGGTGCCAAATACAAATTCAGCAAACGTACTTCTATGCTTGCTCATGCCGGCTATATGAAACTGGGCAGCAAAACCCGCCTGACTCCTGATCACACAGGCTCTGTTGAGCAAAAAGCCGTTTCTTTCGGCTTGGCACATAAATTCTGATTAGGCAGGACAAGTAGTCAGAAAATATAAAAGGTCGTCTGAAAACTCAGTTTGGGTTTTCAGAGACCTTCTTAGTTTGGTCTTTTGTTTCCCTGTATTCCGTTTCCCGATAAAATACACGCTTTCGATTTTGACTCTATCTGCCATGCCGACCGACCTTCAAGCCATCAACCGCCTGCTGCCGCAAACCCAGTGCCGAGAATGCGGCTATCAAGGCTGCCTGCCTTATGCACAAGCTTTGCTGCACGAGGATGCGCCTGTTAATCTGTGCGCACCCGGAGGAGAAGCGGTGATGGTAGACATTGCCGCCGTATTGGGCAAGCCGCGCGTTGCGCCGGTCAAAACGCAGCCCAAAGCCGTCGCCTTGATAGACGAAGCCGCCTGTATCGGCTGTACCGCCTGCATCCGCGCTTGCCCTGTCGATGCGATTATGGGCGCAAGCAAGTTCATACACACCGTCATCAGCGACGAATGCACAGGCTGCGGACTCTGCCTCCCGCCTTGTCCGGTGGATTGTATCGACATGATACCTTCCGAACAGGAATACCTTCCCGCTGCACGCAGCCTGAGCCGCTCTTCCGAAGCGCGTTTCGCCGCCGCCGAACACGCGCAAAGCCGCTTTGATTGGCACACCGAGCGCAAAGCGCGCGACGAGGCGGAACGCAAAGCCATGCTTGCCGAGCGCGAAGCCGCCGTTAAAGCCAAGCAGGCGCAAATTCAAGCCGAAACCCAAGCTGCCGCCAAACCTGCCTTCAATCCCATGGATTTAATTGCCAAAGCCATGGCGAAAGCCCAATCACAACAAGACAAACTGGTTGCTTCCGACAACCGTGAAGCCTTCAAAAACCGACAAATCGAAGAAGCCAAAGAGCGCGCCGAATTGCGCCGCGCCCAACGAGATGTCAAATATGGCAACGAAGAAGAAAAAGCCGCCGCGCTTGCCTATCTGCGCCGTTACAAAGCGGAGCAGGAAGCAGCCAAAGAAATACGGTGATTTTGGTGGAGAGACTTTAAAGGTCGTCTGAAATAGGTTTTCAGACGACCTTTAAGTTAAATCGAATATGGGATTGATGATATGTTGGGAATAGTGCAAACAGTGTCTTTACTTTGAAATCCCTGATTGTCAAGTACGCCTCCTAAACTTATCATTTCCTGCGCACAAAACTAGATTTGCACCAAAACCTGAGGCTGTCGTGTATGAAAACAGGCTGCACAAAACTGTTTTGTATGGTAAAGTTTGCTTTTAATAACTCGGCGGTTTAAAGCCGTCATTCAGGGGCTGTTTGAATTTAAAATCAGATTTGTTGGAAACGCTGCATCGTTTGCGCGGCGTATTTCGAGAAGCGGGCTGTGTGTCCGTCTGGTTTTAAATTCAAGCAGCCCTTTGCGTTTACAAAAACAGATAGAAGGTAGATTTCCATGCAATCTTGGCAGCTTCCCGAACATGTTGCCGATGTGTTGCCGACCAACGCCCGACAGTTGGAAAGCGCGCGAGAGCAGTTGTTGACTTTGTTCCGAGTGCACGGTTACGAGCTGGTACAGCCTCCGCTGATGGAATACAGCCATTCCCTGCTGACGCACATTGACGCGGGTTTGTCTTTGAAAACCATTTTGGTGGTCGATCAGCTGAGCGGTCGGCAGTTGGGCATCCGTGCCGACATTACGCCGCAAGTGGCGCGTATCGATGCACATCTTTTGTCCGCCAATCAAGGGATTAACCGCTTGTGCTACGCAGGTCCTGTGTTGCACGCGCGGCCGGAAGGTTTGCTCAATATGCGCGAACCTTTGCAGGCGGGGGCGGAGATGTATGGTTTCGCCGACATACGGGCGGATATCGAACTGATTGACCTGATGCTCAAAAGCATGAAGATTGCCGATATGGGCGAGGTTTTGCTGTCGTTGGGGCACATCGGCGTATTCCGCGCTTTGTCTGATGCGGCGCATTTGGATGCGGAGCAGTCCGCAACACTGCTTGCGTTGATGCAGGATAAAGATACCGAAGCGGTCGAAGCGCAGGTTAAGGCTTGGAAGTTGGACGGTATGTGGGCGAAAGCATTTTCGCTGCTGCCGCGTCTGTATGGCGGACGGGAAGTGTTGTCCGCGGCGCGCGAACGATTGCCGGATCTGTCGGCAGTCGGCAGCGCCTTGGACGAATTGCAGGCGGTATGCGACGCCTTCCCGAATCAGAAAGTCCATATCGACTTATCCGAACTGCGTGTCGACAATTACCACACGGGCTTGCTGTATGCGGCATACGGCTCCAATTTCCATGACGCGGTTGCGCGGGGTGGGCGTTATGACGGATTGGGCGAATATTTCGGCCGTGCGCGTCCGGCGACAGGGTTCAGTTTCGACTTGCGCAGCTTTATTGGACGTTTGCCCGCCATTGAGCGGCAGCCCGTCGTCTTGGTCGATGCGGAAGATGCCGAAGCGGCTCGCGAAGCAGTTGAAGCCCTGCGTGAACAAGGGCAGTGTGTCGTTGTCGACTACGGTATCGGACACAACGCTTCGGAAGAGGTTGCAGGTCGTCTGAAAAAGTCGGACGGCGTTTGGCAGGTTGAGAAAATTTAAATACCCATTCATAGCAGATTAAAGGCAAATCAGGGCAGGGCGCAAAGCCGTCTTGGTTTGAAGTTGATTCACGATAATTTTTTAATATTAATAGGTTATATGGCTATGGCTAAAAATGTTGTAGTAATCGGCGCCCAGTGGGGCGATGAAGGCAAAGGTAAAATAGTCGACTGGCTGGCGGAAGAAACCAGCGGTGTCGTGCGTTTCCAAGGCGGCCACAATGCGGGTCATACTCTGGTCGTCGGCGGCAAGAAAACCATTTTGCGCCTGATTCCGAGCGGCATCCTGCATGAAAACTTGGATTGCTTCATCGGTTCCGGCGTTGTCGTATCCCCCGAAGCATTGTTGGGCGAAATCGACGAGTTGAACGCAGCAGGCGTGAAAAACGTCGAGGGTCGTCTGAAAATCGCGCCGACCTGTCCGCTGATCCTGCCTTACCACATCGCGCTTGACCAAGCCCGCGAAGCATCGCGCGGCAAAGGCAAAATCGGCACGACCGGTCGCGGCATCGGCCCAGCCTACGAAGACAAAGTGGCACGCCGCGCCATCCGTGTCGTTGATTTGCTGCATCCTGAAAAACTGCGTGAAAAACTGGATGCCATCCTCGCTTATTACAACGTTCAATTGCAACATCTGCACAATGCCGAGCCGGTTAAAGCGGAAGATGTGATAGCGGTTATCGAAAAAGTTGCGCCGCGTATTACGCCTATGATTACCGACGTATCCCGCGTGTTGAACGAGAAAAACAAAAACGGCGAAAAACTGCTGTTTGAAGGCGCACAAGGCACGCTGTTGGATATCGATTACGGCACTTACCCCTTCGTTACCTCATCCAACTGCTTGGCAGGAGCCGCTTCCGCAGGCGCGGGCGTAGGTCCTCAAATGCTGGATTATGTTTTGGGTATCGTCAAAGCCTATACCACGCGCGTCGGTTCAGGCCCGTTCCCGACTGAATTGTTCGACGAAGTAGGCGCAGGTTTGGCAGAACGCGGACACGAATTCGGCTCCGTAACCGGCCGCGCACGCCGCTGCGGTTGGTTCGATGCCGCCGCCCTGAAACGCTCCATCCAAGTCAACGGTATTTCCGGTATGTGCATCACCAAGCTGGACGTGATGGACGGCATTGAAACCATCAATATCTGCGTTGGCTACGAATTACCCGACGGCAGCAAAACCGACATCCTGCCTTGCGGTTCCGATGCGGTAGAAACCTGCAAACCGATTTACGAAACCATGCCCGGCTGGAGCGAATCCACTTTCGGCGTGAAAAGCTACGACGCATTGCCTGCCAATGCCAAAGCATATTTGAAACGTATAGAAGAAGTCTGCGGCGCGCCGGTAGCCATCGTCTCCACCGGCCCTGATCGCGAAGAAACCATCGTTTTGCATCATCCGTTCGCATAATGGTTTGATTGTAAAAGGTCGTCTGAAAACTTGGGTTTTCAGACGACCTTTTTGTATAGGCCTGACGTCAATCGGCAGTCATGAAAAGAGGTTTCTTTTGCCAATCATTTTCTTATATTTATGATTTCCTTAGTAATAAGCAGTATTGTTGATTTCGTAACGTTGATGGAGCTTAGCATCTGGCAATGCAATTTTTTGTCCATCTTTTTGAATATATGCTTCTATCAACTCAAAATAATCATTGAATTTCAATTTCAAAGTAGCAAACTGATTCATTGATGGTGTACTAATATTATGCACTCGAGTCCTTCCAGGAAACGCCTGTTGAAATATTCTATACAGCCTGTTCAGCCGAATATCGTCGTATATAATTTTATAATCATTCTGCTCTTGTTCTTCAGTCTTAAATGGATGCAATCTAATACCCCACCGCTTACCCGTTTCCTTTTCGATCAACCATATCTTGATGTAAGTCGGAATTGCCTTTATTGTATTCTTCTCTTCTTCGATTCTCTCCTTACCTATGGCTGTCCAGCGCTCTGTATTGGCGAATTCCATATAGTATTCGCCGTTCCATTCTCCCCCATCCACTTCAACTTCCAAATTCCATGGATATTTCGTTTGCATCTGTTTGTACCACTCCGCACTAACCTTTTTGGGCCCATCAATATAAGAGTGGTAGAAATTGGGGTATTCTTTACGGACTCTGTCTAAATATTCTTTCCGTTCTTCCTGATTGTGAAAACCTGCGATTTTGTAATACCATATTTCATTGAAGTGATGTTTGGCAGCCTCTTCCACAGAAGGCATGATTTCTTTTGCCTGCCAGGACATCAATTCCTTGCGGATAAAGACATCGGTAAGGTTCAACGTAACCCATCCTCCAGGCGCAACTGCCAATTCAAAATTATCAGGAGATTCATATCGCGGAATTTCTGTATCCTCTACTGTATTATTGAATACCCTGTAACTTTTTGCCATCATAGGACGTATCTTGTCGGTTGGAAGGGCTTCATCCAACTGATAAAATTTATTTTCAAACTGAGAGGAATAGGTAAAAGTCAGCCTTTCGGGAAGTAAATCAAACTCTGCCGTTCTTCCCAAATACCCTCCTCTTCCCCATATAGAACCCGTACCAAAGAAATTTCGCAATACTGTTCCGTTCTGCAAATAAAAATCAGAACTGTACTTATTTGATACATCTATTGCTTCTGCATCCAATGTTAAATATGAAGAATTTTCTGGTGTGGCGTTAACCAATATTGCATCTGCCATCGTAATTCCCCAAACCATGCCTTTTACTTGCTCAGAATTGCTGTTGCCTTCAATCATTCTGTTTAATCCCGCATTTGCCAATGCAATACTGAGGTAGCCTGCTGCTACTATTCCTAAAAGGATATTTGTTTTCTTGTGTTTCATTCAGACGACCTGTTGACTAATCTATTGATTCCAATATAGATAAGAGTTAATGATTTCCATCCAATATCTGTAAATTACCCAGCCATTGAGCAAAATAAAAATAACTGCGCAATATTTCCAATGACGGTTTTGATACATTCTGATGATGCAGTAGGCATTGATGATTAGAAAAAACGCATATTTGCCAATTTCTTCCCAAAATACCTGAAGCGCTAACACCCAATATCCCATATCCCCACCCATTTAAATTTTTTCAAGGTTTTCATTATCGAATTTAAAAATTATCTCCATGCTGCTGTTAGCAGTGATTGAACCCTATGAGTGAGGTCGTCTGAAAACGATATTTCAGTTTTTCAGACGACTTTTTTCTATCATTAGACCTGATTGACAGCGTTTTGTATGAAAAATAGATGCATTATACATTATTAAACGAAAGGCGATTTTGTTCATATCAATATAA
>CAKMQH010000160.1 GCA_927911515.1 uncultured Neisseria sp. | reverse complement strand
AAAAGGTCGTCTGAAAACCGTGAATCCATTTTCAGACGACCTTTGTTTCATTCCAAACAACAAATATAATAGCTTAAAGGCTGTTTTCTTCCTGTTGGCTCAAAACCAAACGAAATCCATTTAAAAAAGAACCCTACCATCATGATCTATCCGCAAGCCCTGCAACAACTTCAATACTGGCTGACAAACAACCAAACATCTCACGCAAACCACCTGAATTTCAATGCGCATCCCCTCTCTGCCGCTGAATTGCAGGCAATACGCGAATATACGAAAAACAGGCTGCCTGAAAGCTATTATTTATTTTTACAGCAATGCGGTACGGGGGATTTCTTTTTATTCGTGGTACACCAGCGTGATAGATCAAACCGTATCGCAAACGCCCAAAATAGAAATCTACAATCTCGCCCAATTGAAAGAACAAAACCTCTATTACCAACAACTATTGCGCGAAGAACTTGACGACCTACCGCCCGACGAACACCCCGACATAGGCGAAATCTTTATCGTCGGCGCGCATCACAGTATGGGAGATTGGTTCGGCTTCGACCTTTCCCGTGCCGAACCTAACTTCGATATTTTTATCCACGATGCTGCCAATCCAGCTACCTATGCCGAAGAAGCCCAATGGCGGCGATTTGAAGACTGGATCATCCGTTGTGTAGAAAGCGAGGGCGAAGATACACTCTAACTGGCGTAAATACCCGCTCTACGCTTGCTGTTCGTTCAGTCAATAAGTGGGCGGGTGCAGGCTACGGATTGCTGCATGATGTACAGTATAAAATATTGCGCGTTTTTTTCTAATTATTATGAAAAGCAGCCTGCACTTCGATTTTTGAAAGTGTAGGCTGCTTTTGTACCGTGCGGCGTGTTCAGGCGGCCAAAAATCCTATTTCGGCTGCTGAATATTAATCAAGCCTTTCAACACGCCGTCCAATCCGCCGTACACGGAAATCTTGTCGATTTTCTCGGTAACTTTTTCCAATGTTTCCAATTCTTTCAGACGCAGGGCGGTCGGGTTTTCCTCCATCACGCGGGCGGTGTTCAGCAGCGAACGTGTGGCGGCGGTTTCCTCGCGGCGGCGGATGTTGTTGGCTTGGGCGGATTTTTCGGCTTCTACCACGCGCGTTAAGATGCTGCGGATTTCGCCCGGCAGGATAATGTCTTTCACGCCCGCGCTGTCGATTTCCGCGCCCTGCGGCACTTTGGCGCGGATGAGCGCGGTCAGCTCCGTATCCAAGCCCTGTTTATCCGCCAACAACGTGTCCATACTTTTACTGCCGATGAGCGCGCGGATGGCGAACTGCAATTCGCGGTAGAGATATTCTTCGGGCGATTGATGCTGGGCAAACCATTTGGGCGCGTCTGTAATCCGGTAGTTGCATACCACATTGGCGCGTACGGTAACCTTATCTTCAGTCAGCAGCTCCTGCCCCGATACTTCGCAAGTCTGCAAACGCAAATCCGCCACTTGGCTGCCGACCGTCTGGTTTACTAGCCAATAGTAGTAACGACCCTGCGTCAGAGGCGGTTGCTGCACGTTGTCGATATAGACCAAGCCCTGATGGTGTTCGGGTACGTTTACCGTGTGCACTGCATTTTTGAACACAGGATGACCGCTGAAATTGATATTCTGCAACTGCTTCACTGTATCCGCATCGATTGCCAAGCCTTGGGATAAATCAATACGTTGGATTTCATACGGTTGCGCTGCTTCGCGCCAGAACCACGCCGCTTCTTTGGGGCGGATCAGGTTTTGCAGCTTGCCGTTTTGCGACCACAGCAGCAATTCGTTTTCGCCGGCTTCCACGCGCTGCCAATGCTCCGCTGCGAGTTCGGGATTTTGCGCCGCCCATTGCGCCAGTTGCGACGTGTTTTCGTAAACAGGTATGCCTGTATCGGCAAACAGGGCTTTATGTTCCTCGCCCAACAGCAGCACATAATCGCCTTCGCCCAGCACGCGCATCAGGCGGTTGCGCTCGGTAATCAGCAGGCGTTCATTGGCTTTAACGGTATATTTTTGCAGGGGTTTGTCCAACGTGGTGTGTGCCAGCAAAGCAGCCTGCACATTTTCGGGCAGCCAGTATTCGTTTTTGGGCTGCGTGTGTGTTTCGATTTCGCCCTTTTCCGGCAACCAAAACGCTGCGTGTGTACCGCTTGCCACAACCTTTGCACCAAAGTCTTGATGCCACGCCAACGTGTTTTGCCCCACAGGGCTTTCCAGCACCAGCCATTGCGGATTTTCAGGCTGCTCTTTCGCCCATTTCTGCGCGTCTTCCCATTGATGATACATTGCGTTGGCAGTGTGTTGCCGTTCGATTTCAATTTCGTTATTTTTCGTTCTCGCCTTGCTTTGCAGCAGATACCGCCCTTCGCCCAGCACGCGTTGCAAACGCCCGTTGATGCGGATAAGCAGGCGTTCGTGTTGCTCCACGACAAATTTCTCGCAGTTTGACGGCACTTGGTTGCGCAACAGCAGCGTTTCCTGCACGTTTTCAGGCAGCCAGTATTCGTTGTGCGCCAGCGTGAGCGTGTTCAATTCGCCCTTTTCAGGACGGAAAAACGCCCAATAGTCCGTATTGTCGGTCATGGTGAATACGGGCATTTCATCGTGCCACACCAGTGTATTGTGTCCGGCAGGGTTGTGGACAATTTGCAGGAATTTTTCCGCCTTTTTGCGTTCCGAAGAGATTTTCAGCAAACTGCCGATGCCGTTCCACTGGACATGCAGTATGGTTGCGTCCTGTTTGTGTGTTTCAATTTCCTTGCCCCAATGCCAAATAGTGTGATTCCCCGCATTGAGAACGGCGTGCAGGCTGCCATCCAGCAGAACGATAAGGCGTTCGGTGGGTTTGACAACGAAATTTTTGAACATGGTGTTTCCTTTATTGAAATGGATTGGGTTTGGGCATTTCCGTTGCCACAAATCCCATTTCAGGTCGTCTGAAAACGGCAACCCGAAGAAATAGGGGCAACCTGCCGTTGCCGCTTGTGCAACAGCCAGAGGCGGCGGACCCGTGTGTGCATCGGGGAGCATGAAAGCAGCGCAGGGCTTGGGTTTCACATCTTGCCTAAACCGTTTTGCCGTGCGCCGGTAACATGCCCGCCTTTGCGTCAGCCGGGCCGCAAGCCTTGCCCGTTGTCCTTGCGGTGTGGCGGCGGATAGGTTTCAGACGACCCCAATGGTGCAGGCTGCCTGAAACACCGTCCGACACCGCGCCGCGCAGAAAGCGGCAGCAGCAGGTTGTGGTACTGCGTTTTTGGTTTTTGAGACCAATAAATGTCGGTTTTACAACCGTTCACTATCTTCCTATCGTGAAAGGATAGTGCCGGATAAAGCCCCGGCAGGCTTGGTTTTGAATACAGGAGTCGAACCTGTTACACAAGGATTATGAGTCCTTTGCTCTACCCAATGAGCTAATTCAAATGCTTGTGTTGCGGGAATCGAACCCGCTACCGTCAGAATGAAATTCTGATGCTCTACCGAGTGAGCTAAACACTTCCATCAGCTTTGTGCTATGGGATTCGAACCCACGTTTGCGGACCCGTTGCCCGCTGTCTTATCCGCTAGACGAAACACGCTTTTGCCTTTGGTGTTGGTTCCTGCTTTCCGCCACTTTCGTAGCGCAGGATACGGAATCGGCACGCCGCCCGCACAGTTCTGCCTGCCGTTAAACACGCAGAGCCGCTGCTAATCGCTTTGAAAAGCATGAACAGATTGTATTAAAAAGACAGCCTGAAAACAAATATTGATTTGGTAAGTTGTTTGCCATTCATTTCGAGCACTATTAAGCAGCCCCATTAGCCGATAATGCCTCTAATATAGTGGATTAACTTTAAACCAGTACGGCGTTGCCTCGCCTTGCCGTACTATTTGTACTGTCTGCGGCTTCGTCGCCTTGTCCTGATTTAAATTTAATCCACTATAAATTTAATCCACTATAACAAAAAGGTCGTCTGAATCTAATGAACTGCACCCCAAAAGTTGGACACATCCCCTCCAACTCACAAGGTGCAGTTTTTTTATGAGCAAATATACATACACTTCAAATACCAAAGCCGTACTCCACTACCTGCACATACGCAGCCAACAGCGTACCGCAGACCACTACGGCATTTCCCGAACCCACCTGCGACGATGGATACGCGCCTATCAGGAAGG
>CAKMQH010000159.1 GCA_927911515.1 uncultured Neisseria sp. | reverse complement strand
CGAAGCCGCAGACAGTACAATAGTACGGCAAGGCGAGGCAACGCCGTACTGGTTTAAATTTAATCCACTATATTTTTATCCGTTCAAAGATTTCGGCAACGGGCATTACCCGATTAAATCGCTTTAATCCACGCTAAAAGGTCGTCTGAAAACCTAGTATCAGGTTTTTCAGACGACCTTCCGTGTGTTTATGCCTTATTTGAACATTTATTCCTTGCGTTGTAAAACGGCGGCGAAGAATCCGTCGGTTTGGTGTTTTGCCGAATCGAGGCGCAGGTATTTGCCGGTGTTTAAATCGATTTTCAAACCGGCGAGCAGCTCGGCGCAGTCGAGGAGTTCGTATTCCGGGTGTTCTTCCAAAAAGCGTTTGACCTGCATTTCGTTTTCTTCGGGCAACACGCTGCAAGTGGCGTAAACCAGCCTGCCTTGCGGCTTAACCAGTTTGGCGGCGGCATTGAGGATGCTGTGTTGCTGCTCCAAAAGTTTGGCGACGGTTTCGGGTGACTGGCGGTATTTGAGGTCGGGATTGCGGCGCAGCGTGCCTAAGCCGGAGCAGGGGGCATCGACCAAAACGCGGTCGGCTTTGCCGGTGAGGCGGGCGATGCGACTGTCGTGTTCGCTGTTGATGCGTTCGGGGTGGATGTTGGTCAGTCCGGCGCGGGTCATGCGGGGCTTGAGGTTGGCAAGGCGTTTTTCGGCGATATCGAAGGCGTAAATTCTGCCTTTGTTTGCCATTTGTGCGCCGACGGCGAGGGTTTTGCCGCCTGCGCCGGCGCAGAAATCGACGATGATTTCGCCGCGTTTGGCACCGACGAGCAGGGCGAGGAGCTGGCTGCCTTCGTCTTGGACTTCAAGTGTGCCGTCTAAAAACAATTCGTGTTTGTTGAGGGCGATTTTGTTTTTCAGGCGGATGCCCCAAGGGGAATAGGGCGTGGCTTCTGCATCGGGGCTTTCAGCTTGAAACAGCGGCAGGATTTTGTCGCGTCTGCCTTTGAGCGTGTTGACGCGGATGTCGAGCGGCGCGGCTTGGTTGATGCTGCGTCCGAAGGCGAGGATTTCTTCCTCGTTAAAATGTTTTTGCAGTTGCTCCACCAGCCATTGCGGCAATTCGGCGGCGGTATGGAGGTCGTCTGAAAATTCGGTTTTGCGCGCTTTGAGGCTGCTGAGGAACTCGGTTTCTTCTTCGTCGAGCAGGTCTTTGATTTGGCTGATGTTGGTGCTTCTGCCGAGAACGAGCGCGGCAAGCGCGGCTTTACGCGGCTGGGCATGCGGGCGGCGCAGAGCGGCACTGATTTTTTGATAATGGCGCAGGGCGGCGAAGGCGGTTTCGGCAATTTCGTGGCGGTCTTGGCGGCCGAGTTTTTTGTGTTCGCGGAAGTAGCCGGACAAAACGGCATCGGCAGGCTGTTTGAAAGTCAGCATTTCAGCCAGCACTTTGGCGGTATGGTCGAGTTGGATCGGGGTCATGGTGGGTTCGCAATCGGGGGAAAGGCTTGGATTATACTGGAAAGGTCGTCTGAAAACGTTGAATCGGGTTTCAGACGACCTTCATGATGCGTTCGATTTCATGCCAAAAGCCGTCGGGGCGTAATTCGAGTTTGGCGATTAAACCACTTTCGATTTGGCGGACGTCACGGTCGGACAGGGTTTGCGCCTCGGTGACGCGGGTGGGGGCAAGGTATGCCATGCGGTCGATGAGGTGGTAGCGTGCGCCGTCGTGGGTCGGATATGCCGACCAGTCTCGGATAAAGACGCCGCGCCAGCAGTATGGGTTCAACGGGGCTTCGGCGGAATCTGCACCGACGGGGAAAAAGCCGATGCCGCGTATGACGGAGGCGGGTTGCGGCGCGTCGGGGAGACGGTTTTGCCGCAGGGTTTCGATGCCTTCGGGGGATTGAAACAGGGCGAGTTGGCGGGGCAGTTTGGCGGCTTTGGCGGCGAGGGTGTCTTTGGCATTGAGTCCGCACATATCTGCGGATTTGCCGCTGTCGCTGCCGTAATATTTGCAGGTCAGTTCGATATGGTAGGGTTTGCCGTTGATTGAGGCGATGAAATCGGCGGCGCCTTGCGTGAGGTCGTCTGAAAACACGGGCAGGTTATAGGCGTGCAATTCGGTATGCGGCGCATGGGCAAACCAAAATGCGAGCAGGCGTTCGGCGTAGATGCCGAGTCGGTTGCCGAAGGGGGCGTGTTCGGCGAGATAGTCGTCGAGCGGGGCGGGATTGCCGTCCAAATCCAAAAGATAGCGGAAGCCGCGTTCGCCCAATAGTTCGCGCACGCTCAATTCGCAGCCGCTTTGCCAAAGCGGCGGAGCGGTCAGCAGGGTGGCGAGGTCGCGGACGGACGGAGTGGCGAGTTTCCACCAAAGGGCATCTAGAGCGTAGTTCATGGGGCGGTGCGGATGTTGGGAAGGTGATGAATTTTATAATATCGTGCATGAAGTTGAAACCTGTAAGCCGCAGCGTTGTCTAAGCAGATGTTATTTTTTTTCTTGTTCCTTATCTGACGAGGCTTCTTTGTCAGGATTCAGGCAAGCCTTCAACGGTGATCTTTTTATCCACTCTTCCTACGGAGATAACACAATGAAAATAAAGCTATTGTTTTCTGCTTTGGCACTGTCTGCATTGATGATGGACGCTCAGGCGCATGTTACGATTCGCAATAATTCTAATGGTGTTGATAGTATTTCTGGAAAATCAGACCATTTTCGCCTGAATGTGCCGACCAATCGCGGTAAGGCGGTAACCGGGGTAAAAATGGTGGTTGCTGAAGGTGTGAAACTGTTGTTTATCCATCCTGTTCCGGGTTGGACTTATAAAACAGAAAAAGATGCGGAAGGCAATATCGTCAGCATTACTTACAAAGGCCGCATGGAAGCGGGCGAATTTACTTCGTTCCCGTTTATCGCGCTGAATCCTAAAGGCGATGTATCAGTGAAATACAAAGCTTATGTAACCTTGTATATCGGAACTCCCGTATCATAGCAACAAACCGCCCGGCCGCCGCCCGCATCCGACCAAGGCAAACAACCGTTGCGTAGCTCAGGGAGCGGCCGGG
>CAKMQH010000158.1 GCA_927911515.1 uncultured Neisseria sp. | reverse complement strand
AATTTAAATCAGGACAAGGCGACGAAAGCCGCAGACGGTACAAATAGTAAGGCAAGGCGAGGCAACGCCGTACTGGTTTAAATTTAATCCACTATAAAAGGTCGTCTGAAATCTTTTTCAGACGACCTTTTGGGTTTTATGGAGAACCGGTTTTTATTTCGTACCGTAATTGGGTTGCAGCAGGGCGCAGGGTTGGCGTTCCCTGCGGCTGCGGCGGCTTCGTCCGGCAATGGTGCCGCAGGCGGCGCCGGGATCGGTTTTGTCGGCTTTTGGGGATTTGTCGCCGCGCTCGTTACGGTCATTGCGTTCGCTGCGGTTGTTCCGTTCGGAGCGGTTTCTGTCGCTGCCGCGGCTGCGGGTCGGGGCGGCTTGGGTGTCTGCGGCGGCATCGCCGTCGGCGTCCGCACCCCACCAGTTCGGTTCGAAGCCTTCGATGCGTTCGACTGCCAAGTCGTTGCCGGTCAGCTCCTTGATGGCTTCAAACATTTTCTGTTCGGTTTTATCCATCAGGGAAATGGCGACGCCGTCCGCGCCTGCCCTGCCGGTGCGTCCGATGCGGTGGACGTAGTCTTCGGGCTGGGTCGGCAGTTCGTAGTTGATGACGAAGGGCAGCTCGGCGATGTCCAGGCCGCGTGCGGCAACGTCGGTGGCGACGAGGACGCGCAGGCTGCCTTCTTTGAAGGCGTTGAGGGTTTCGAGGCGGCTTTGCTGGGATTTGTCGCCGTGGATGGATTGGGCGGCAAGGTTGCGGCGTACGAGGTCGCGGGTGACTTGGTCGACGCTTTGTTTGGTTTTGCAGAATACGATGACTTGGTTCATCTGCAAATCGACAATCAGCCGCTCTAAAAGATTGCGTTTTTTGAGCGCGTCAACGGCGATGATGTGTTGCTCGACATTGGCGCTGGTGGTGTTTTGCGCGGCGACTTCGACGATTTCGGGCGCGTTCATGAAATCTTTGGCGAGCTTGCGGATGGGGGGCGCGAAGGTTGCGGAAAAGAGCAGGGTTTGGCGTGGCTTGGGCAGCATCTGCATGATTTTGCGGATGTCGTCGATGAAACCCATATCGAGCATACGGTCGGCTTCGTCGAGGACGACGATTTCGACTTTGTTTAAATTGATGTTTTTCTGTTTGACGTGGTCAAGCAGCCTGCCGACGGTGGCGACGACGATTTCGCAGCCGGCGCGCAGGTCGGCGGTTTGTTTGTCCATGTTGACGCCGCCGAAAAGGACGGTGTGCCGCAGCGGCAGGTTTTTGATGTAGCCCTGCACGTTTTGGTCGATTTGGTCGGCAAGTTCGCGCGTCGGGGTCAATACGAGCATACGCACGGGGTGCATCGCGGGCGAGGTACTGGAAGTGGCGTAGCGTTTGAGGCGTTCCAGGCTGGGCAGCATGAAGGCGGCGGTTTTGCCTGTGCCGGTTTGGGCGGCGGCGAGCAAGTCATGGCCGGCGAGTGCTTTGGGGATGGCGGCGGCTTGGATGGGCGTCGGGTTTTCGTAACCTTGTTCGGTCAGCGCGGAAACGATTTCGCTGCCAAGCCCGAGTGAGGCGAATGGATTCATGGCGGTATCTTTCTGTCCGGACGGGATGCGGAATGCCGCATGGGGTCGTCTGAAACGGGAGGATGTTTTGATTGTGTGTTCGATAGGATGCCGCCGGCAAAGTGTGCGGCCGGTTTACGGCAAACCGCAGAAGTGGGGATGTGGTCTCTGCGGTATGGAAAGGTAAGCGCGATTATGCCATAAAACCCTTGCGCCGCCCAACGGCAGGCGGTCGGGGCATGGTTGTTCGACTGCGTTGCCGAGTCGGTAAGGGGATTTTTTACATTGCCATGCCGGCGGCGTTTATGTCCCTTAAATTTTTGAAACCGCTTATCATTTCCTGACGGCATTTACTGTCATAGTTCAAACTTATCGAAAACTTTCATATGTAAATGAAACTAAATCGTACTGATGGGACTCTGTTTTGAGACAGACGCAAATTTGCGCTGTAAACCATCAATCACAATAGGAATATACGACATGAAAACTTTATTGATCGCCGTTGCCGCTGCAAGCCTGATGCTGGGTGCCTGCTCCAGCAGCAAAACTACTGAAGAAGCTAAAACCCCTAGCGTAAGCGTTGAAGAGGCAATCGCTCAATGTCAACAAGCTTCCGGTGCTAACCAAGACCGCGCCGTGTTCGATGCATGTATGAAAGACAAAGGCTACCAACGTAGCGCCGCTGAAGGCGCAGCCGCAGCTGCTGCTTCTGCACCTGCCGCACAATAAGCACAGCTAGGAATTATTGATGTATCACCCGATCTGTTCGGGGTCATACATCAACAATTTCTCGCCATGCTTGTTCCGCCTGATTCCATTCACTCCCGGAAGGTAGGGCGGGCGCAAACGGAAAGGTCGTCTGAAAACTGTTTCAGACGACCTTTCCGTTTGTTTTATCCGACGGATTCGGTTATTACAAGGCGCGGTCGAAATACAGCGGCACACCCGATGCTTCGCTCATGCGCAGCAGGTAGTCCATAATCTTCTGCGGCCACTCGATACCGCGCACGACGGTCAGGTTGCGCAATATCGGGAACACCAATATGTCCTCCATGCCGATTTCGCTGTTCAAGCCTGCTCCGCCTTCGGTCATCAGCGTTTCCAGTTCCGCCAAATCCCCGTTCAGCCGTTGCACATACTGACCGGTTTTCTCCAAATTGGCGGCGAAGCTGCCGATGCTTTTCTCTTTTTTGTCCGTGAAATATTTTACCGCTTCCGGCGTTTCAAATTCGGGCAGCTCGAGTTTGATCACGCGCGGCTGGACGAGTTTCAGGTTGTATTCGCCCACTTTGTCCAACCATGCCTGGATTTCGGGGCGGGTTTCATCTTTCAGACGACCTTCGCGGTCAAGATAGCGGACAACGTCCAAACTCTCGCCCATAAACGAACCGTCTTCTTTTTGCAGGATGGGCACTTGTTTCGCGCCGATCATACCGATCGGCGTTGCCTCGTCGTCGTTTGCCAGCACGACCTCTTCAACGTCCGCGCCAAACAGCCCAGCCGCCATCCGCGCACGCACGCAAAACGGGCAATGGTCGTAAATATACAGTTTCATTAAAAATCCTCCGAAAATGGGTTTGATTGGGCAAAGGCCGTCTGAATGCCTCACGCAAAAGGATTATCCTGCCAAATATCTTTGGAAGCCATATCTGATAACGTGTTTATACGGCCGGGATATATGCAGTATTTTCTCCGGGCAGTATAACCGATGTTGAAATTTCCGTCGGATACACGACATCAGCGGCTGTCTCTGCTGAAATTTCACCTGCCAACTCATTGTAAATTCCTTTGTCGTTTTGGAAATCAATATCGGCAACCTTGCGCCTTTCCCCGTTTTCCAAAACCACTTCTGATTCAAATAATATTTTATTATCGGTTTCATCTTTCAGATTGATTTCTGCAAAATCCAAAGAGATCGACTGGATATTCCAGTCGGACAATAGAGAAAGCTCTCCTTCCTCCGTTTTCCCGTTACTGTTTTCGTCATGCCAGATTCTTAGCTCGCCCCACAATTCATCATATTGATTAATGATATTATTATTGTCGCTGTCCAAATCTTTCAAAGCTTCTACGCCGTTTTCTGCGCGCTTGCCGTCAGACATAACTGTTGCCTCACCAAACATCTCCGTTCCGTCGTTTACCATGCCGTCTCCATTTTTATCCCAAACCAAAAAACCGCTGCCTTTTTTGAGCCAAGCCGTCTGTTCGGCCATCCCGTCGCCATCCATATCAAAACTCACTCCATCCTCTACCGAAGTCGTGAGCAACTCTTCTCCATACAGCTCGATAGCAAGAGGAGTATGGTAATTTTTGGCAATTTGGTCAAAATTCTGCTGAAGATTATCCACTCCGCCCTGCAAATCAAGTGAAATATTGGCTTTGTTCAGTAAATCCTGCAAAGCTTTCAAAGCTTCGTTTTCATTATGAATTTCTTTGCCTTTTCCTGATGCCTGTTCAGATTTTTGCTGTTCGACCAAAGTAGCCAAGCGGTTCACTGCATTGGAATGAAGCCTACTGGCTGAAGTAATCAGTGCCGCATACGCACTTTTTGAGTAATTTACTAAATTATCGTTGAAGCTGACACTCTTGCCCGCGCTGCCGATACCGAATTCAATCGCCCCCTGCTTTCCGCCTGAAGAATAATATAACGCTGTTCTTGCAGCCGTCGTTACCGTACCGTCTGCCAAACGGCTGTTGGCAGGTACAAATACCACCATCAGCGTAGGATTTCCACGCGCCATCATCGGCATCAGACTAAGCGGCATATTTGGATCGGTTTTCTGAAAGCGAACCCGCTCGTCACCTACGCCAAACAGTCTGTTGGGATGGTCAGGCGCTGCTTCATCCATTCCTGATTGCAGAATTTTTTGCTTTTCGGCCGGAGTTTTACCGTTTAGCAGGTTTGGATTGGTTTCCTCAAGGAATATAGATTTCGCCCATGTCCAATAAGTATGGCTGGGCTGGCCGCTGGGGTTTTGGGTTTTCATTTTATGGGCAAAATAATCAACAGCCTGTTGCTGGTTCATCGCCTTGATTGCTGCCGTATCCGATCCGTATTTGGTTTCTTTGGGATTGTTCCGCAAATCAAACTGAAAACGGTTGTATTCGGCTTTTCCTTCTTCATACAAAAAACGGCGGGCATACTCATTTGCAGTAAGGTTTTTTGTTGGATTTCTCTCATCAGCAAGATCTAGTCTATAAAGAGTATCAGAAATACCATGCTCGATTTCATGGGCATAATCAGAAGCCGTAAGATAATCTTTTCCAAATACCATCTCACGGTATTCAATGTCTCCTTTTAATTTTCTCGTTGTATAAGTGGCTGGAACATGATGATCGACACGAATACTTGATAGCCCCCATTTATTGATAAAAATATGAGTCTTTTGCATAATAACATTATCCCGCATGATGCTATCAATCTCCTTTTTAGGCATGCCCATGCGAATAAAATGCTGCCGGATTTGTGCATTTTGAACTGTTGCCATAATAATTCTCCTATTAATTGTTAGAGTAAATTTTTAATTTTAATTGGTGATAAAATAATTTTTTTCATATTGAATATAAGATATTTCCTTGCTACATCTCATATTTTCTTGGTTATCATGCATAAAGTATAGAGATACACTATCTTTAATAGACAATCTTGCATGAAAATCCTTAATATGACCGTTGTTGTCAATAGCCTCTAATGATTTTTCAAAACTTACAGCAGAATCAGAACAAAGTATAGGCCTAAACATTGGATGCAAAGCAATTCTTGGCAGGGGCAAATCCTCGGGATAACGGTTGTCAGGAAACAGCGAACGGTAATGCTTTAAATAATCAGGCGTTGCTTCGATTTCTAAAAAAGTACTGCCGTTGTAGTTGGTCTGATGCACTACCGTAAAGCCGTCGGTCGGCCGTTTTAGCTTACGCCGCCTGTGTTTGAGCCATTTCTGCCGCTCTGCCTTGTCTTTCCATCTGAGTACCGCCTGTTTTTCTCCGTCAGGCCGCAAACGGCCGGAAAG
>CAKMQH010000157.1 GCA_927911515.1 uncultured Neisseria sp. | reverse complement strand
AAAGGAGGGCGACTAGAAAAACAAGACGTCAACGCCTATTAGGCGAGGCAGGAGTCGAACCTGCAGAAACCTTGTAGTCTTGTCGGCATTCGCCCTGTAACGACACGGCAGCTAAAAATTTACGGAAAATTCTTTCCTATAGAACTGTATTTCCCGCGGCATCTGCTGCATCGTTACATTTACAACATAGCCAACAGCGTGCCAACGATAAAAATTTTTCAAAATTAATTTTTAATTTATTGAATATAAAGAAAATATATTTTGATGTGGTCTTTTGTAGTAAAAAGCGTAGAATGATGAAAAATATATTTTTAAATAGTTATATAGAAAATAAGATATATGAGGAGGCGAGATGCGATTCGACGATTTGGACAAACGCCTGCGGCAATACGAAACCGCTTATGATTTCTGCGTGCCGCAGGAAAATTTCATCGTAGTGCGCTTAGACGGGCGTGGCTTTACGCGGTTGACTAAGGAAATTTGGCAGTTTGAAGCCCCGTTCGATATCCGCTTCCGCGACCTGATGGCACACACCGTCCAGCATTTGATGCAGTGCGGCTTTAATGTGGCGTATAGCTATTCCGAAAGCGATGAAATTTCGCTGCTGCTGCGCCGAGACGACGATACGTTCAAACGTAAAACGCGCAAAATCATTTCGGTATTGGCGGGCGAAGCCAGCGCCGCCTTTTCGGTGGCACACGGGCAGCCCGCTGCTTTTGATGCCAGAGTTTGCGTTTTGCCGAATGAGAAACTGGTGGTCGATTACTTCCGCTGGCGGCATGAAGACGCGCACCGCAACGCGCTCAATGCCCATTGTTATTGGATGCTGCGCAAGAAAGGCGAAAGTGTATCCCGAGCCACAGAAGCGGTCAGCGGTCTCACGCGCGCGCAAAAGCACGATTTGCTGTTTGAACACAATATCAATTTCAACGAATTGCCCGCGTGGCAGAAACGCGGCTTCGGCGTGTATTTTCAGACGGCCTTGAAAGAGGGCTTCAACCCGCAAACCGGCGAAAACGTGCAGGTGGAACGCCAAATCTTACATACTGATTTCGAGCTGCCTTTAGGCGATGATTACGGCGCATTTGTCTTGGAAAGAATCGTTTAGAGGTCGTCTGAAAATGAATACTCCTACAAAAGTACACATCCCTGCTGTTCTCATCATTGATTTGGAAGTCGATCCGAAAACCGACAAGCCGTTCAAAATCGGTGCATTCCGCCCCGACTCTGGTTTATTTTTTGAAAAAGCTTTTCGTGGAGAAAAGGGTTTTCATGCTGCCTTGGTTGAAATGGCGCATATGACTGATGGATTGAAGTGGCTGATGGGGCATAACTTTCTCGAGCACGATTTGAAATATTTGAAGGCTGCAATACCTGAAGCTGCATGGCTTAAATTGCCTGTTATCGATACGCTGCGGCTCTCGCCTTTGGCGTTTCCACAAAATCCGTATCATCGCTTGATCAAAAACCATAAAATCATCTCTTCTGAAATTAATTCCCCGCTTGCTGACTGCCACGCATGCTGGCAACTTTTCCAAGACCAATGCACGGCGTTCGGCAAAATTAAGGTAGAAAGTCCCGAAGAATTTGAGTTGTGGTCGACCTTGTCCGACATGCCTCTGCCATACCAGATTTCAGATTGCATTACCATTCCCGAACGCGTCGTATGCCCTGATGTCAAGCGGCTGATCAGCACCATTTGGCTGATGATGCAGGACAACGATGACCAAGGTCGTCTGAAAGTTTGCCGCACTCGTTTTAACGGAGTTGATGAAAACTGAATATTCATAATCCTGATATTATATACCCTCCCTCGGCTTACGCTTTGTCGTGGTTAAAAGTTTCTGGTGGGAATTCTGTACTGGCACCATGGGTGCGGCATCAATTTCCCGAGACGGCTCGGTTGATTGCCGAGTTGCGTGATCATGATTGTGGCAGTACGGAATGTCGTTATTGTCAGGATACGCTCAATCCAGATGTACAGTTGCAGCGTTATTTCAAACTGCCTACTTTCCGCGATGTAAAGGGATTTGATGGTGGACAACGTGCGGTAGTGCAATCCGGTATGAAGGGATTGCACACGCTGGCGGTGTTGCCTACGGGCGGCGGTAAATCCTTGTGTTACCAGTTGCCAGCGCTCAACCGCTACTACCGCAACGGAGGCTTGACAATAGTTGTTTCACCTTTGCAATCGCTGATGAAAGATCAATTGGACGGTTTGGAGAAAAAAGGTGCTACCTGCGCTGCTATGCTTAACGGCTTGGTTGAGGTGGTTGAGCGTGCCCAAATTTTAGACAAAACCGCGTTGGGCGATATCGGCATCTTGTTCGTCGCACCTGAGCAATTCCGCAACAGAAGTTTCATTACTGTTATTTCACAGCGTCAAATCAACGGCTGGGTATTTGATGAGGCGCATTGCTTGTCTAAATGGGGGCACGATTTCCGTCCTGATTATCTATATGCAGTCAAATTTATTGCTGAATACAGCAAAAATAGTAGTGCGGTTGCGCCGGTCAGTTGTTTCACTGCTACCGCCAAACCCGACGTCCTTGCTGATATTACCCACCATTTTCGAGAGGAAATGGGTATTGAGTTTCGCCAATTTATCGGAGACAACGCGCGCGACAATCTGTTTTACGATGTGCAGGAAATTTCAGACGACCTCAAAAAACAAAAAATCAACGAGCTGCTGCATCGTGAACTTGATCATCAAAGCGGTGGAGCCGTGGTATTTGTCGGACGGCGGAAAAGTGCGGAAAACTATTCGAATTATCTGAAAGAACAAGGCTGGGCATGTGAGCATTTCCACGCCGGTTTAGGCAACAACGAAAAAGCCGATATTCAAAACCAGTTTATTGGCGGTAGTTTGCGCGTTATTGTCGCCACCAACGCCTTTGGTATGGGGGTGGACAAATCTGATGTGCGCCTAGTGATTCATGCCGAGATTACTGGTTCGCTGGAGAATTATTTGCAGGAAGCGGGTAGAGCAGGGAGGGATCAGGCAGATGCAAAATGCGTGTTGCTTTATGACGGAAAAGACGTGGATACGCAGTTTTCCATCAGCAAAATGTCGCAAATCGAATTGCGCGATTTGAAATCCGTGTGGAAGAAAGTCGGTTGGCTGAATCAGGCGGCATACGGCAAAAACCATTGCGGTGAAATCGTGGCAACAGGTGGCGAAATTTTGCGCGACACCGAGGAGTACATGAGTTTTGACAGCGATGATAGACAGGCAGATACCAAAGTCAAAACCGTGCTGGCATGGCTAGAACGCGCAGACTTATTGGAGCGTAAGGAAAATCAAACCCGTATTTTCCCCGCACGTTCAGGTCGTCTGAATCTAGATGAGGCGCTGGCGATTATTGAAAAAACAAGTTCAGCAAGCGTATCTCGGAAATTTACCAAACTATTGTCGAAATCGTGTTTCAAGCGCCAGAAGATGCGCCTTTGAGTACCGACGATTTGATGCAGGCAACAGCATGCAGTTTCACTGAATTGCGCGGTCTCTAAAAAAAACTGGAAGAATTGGACATTCTTACCAACGATACACACATGACCGTTATTTTGCGTACTGACAACAAAAAGCCTGCTGATAAACGTCTGGCGCAAGTTATCGCTTGGGAAGAGAA
Source organism: uncultured Neisseria sp. (assembly GCA_927911515.1). Lineage (GTDB taxonomy): Bacteria > Pseudomonadota > Gammaproteobacteria > Burkholderiales > Neisseriaceae > Neisseria. Next base: position 4,405 of record CAKMQH010000157.1, on the reverse strand, counting down.
ACTTTGGCAGATTTTAAAAAACGAAATTCCGGAAGCAGATCAAGGCATTTGGCAAAATCTCTCGTTGAATGCTGTTTGCTACCAAATGCATGAAGCGGGTTTGGAAACCAATCCGGCTGAAATCAAACTTTTGATGCAGTCGCTCGCCGATGATAAGGCGGCACAGCGGACAAACAGCAGCGGCAGTTTTCAAATCCGCGATGTTGGCAACAACCTTTTGAAAGTGCGTTTCAAGAATCCTAAGAGCGACAGTTGGGAAAACTTGCAAAACAACGCCGAGCTTCGCCGAAATATCAGTCTGTGCCTCTTACCATTCTTGATGACAAAAACCAACGGAGTGCGCCAAAAAGACGTAATGGTGGAAACCCGCATGGGTGAATTGGTGCAGCAGATTGCCGACGATTTGGTATTGTCGGTGCAAATCCCCGCCGACCGTCGTGAGCTTCTGCTCAAGCAGACTTTGCTGTTTATGCACAAACAAGGTGTGATCAAACTCAACCACGGCATGACTATTCTGAGACATGCCATGACTATTATCCCTAATCCTGAAGCACTCTCAGCCAAACGCCAGTATCTTGCGGAGGACTATAAACCGCTTTCCATTTTTTACGGCGAAAAACGCTTTCAAATCCATGTGATGCAGGAATATGCCCTTCGCGCACTGAAAAATCTTACTGAAGGGTTGAATTTGGTGCGTGATTACTTTGGCTTGGAGAAAAGAATTTTAAAAATAAATGGTTTAAAGGTCGTCTGAAAGAATTGGACGAGCCTGCATCGCCACAAACTCTGCGCGAAATTACAGATGGGCTGAATGAGATGCAGAAAGCCGTTGTTACCGACCAAAGCGGCAGTAACCGTCTTATTCTTGCCGGACCGGGTTCAGGCAAAACGCGAGTTATTGTGCACCGTGTTGCTTACCTTTTACGGGTGCAACATGTTCCCGCATCCGCCATCATTGTATTGACTTTCAACCGGTTGGCGGCGCAGGAGGTCAAGCGCCGCCTGTTCGGACTGGTCGGTCCTCTTGCTGCTGCTGTTACGGTCATGACTTATGACGGTATGGCAATGCGGCTTTTGGGGGTTCGTTTTGACGGCAACAACCGAGAATATGGCAAAAGTCAGTTTAAGGATGGTGCAGGCAGGCTGCCGCTATGCTTTCAGACGACCTTGAAAACGATGATGGTAGCGACGAGACACGCGAACGTATCATGGCAGGTTTCCGCTATATTCTGGTAGATGAATACCAAGACATCAGCGAAGAACACTACCGACTCGTTTCTGCGCTTGCGGGTAGGAAGCGGGCTGAAGAAGACAAGCTGACGATTCTGGCGGTCGGTGACGATGACCAAAACATCTACGCCTTCAATGGCACGAGCAACGAGTACATACACCGTTTCCAAAAAGACTACGACGTTGCCCAACCCGACTATTTGACCTACAACTACCGCAGTACGCAATACATCATCAGCGCTGCTAACAGCGTAATAAACGGCATGACAGGTCGTCTGAAAACGCTGCATCCGATTGTTATCAACCCTGAACGTCAAACACAGCCCAACGGTGGCGTATGGGCTGCAACAGACAGCGAAAGGCAGGGGCGTGTGCGCCACATTAGCCTGCCGTTCGGTAGCAGCAGCAACATACAGGCACAAGCTGTTATCACCGAAATAGGTCGTCTGAAAACCTTGAGCGAAGTCGCATGGAATGAGATTGCAGTTTTATCCCGTCATAATGCCAGTCTCAAACCTCTGCAGGCATGGTGTGAACAAAAACGGCATACCTTATTTTTTGAGTGCCGACAAAAGCAGCAAAATCAAATTGCGTCACACCCGTGAGTTTGTCCGCCTGATTGATGGCGTGGAAAAACAAACCGAAGGCTTTACATCACAAGCTTTTGCAGAACTTATTAGTGAACAAGTGAAAAAAGCGGTGGCAGTTGGTGTGTTTGGTTTAGGCAATTACAAACTGATTTCTTAAACGAATATCCACTGCAAGATGAGAAGCTACCTGAAAAGTCGGATAACCTTGCAGAGAGTCGTGAGGCAGAAATCCAAGCGTCGCCCATAGAAGACAACGGGTCGTCTGAAAACGGTAGTGGCACTGTTAACCGATATTCGTCTGCCTTTCTGAAAAGCTGGCTCTACGAATATGTGGGTGATGAACATGAAACCCGTTCGGAAGGTATATTTCTAGGCACGGCGCACGCAGTCAAAGGGTTGGAGTTTAAGCACGTCTTCATTTTAGACGGCGGTTGGCAGGGAGTTGATGAAGCCGAACAGAGGCTTTATTACGTCGCTATGACTCGTGCCATAGAAACACTGACCCTACTGCAAACTACCCCAGAGCATCCTTGGATGGCAAAGCTACCTGATGATATTGAAAACGTGGCTCAAATCTTTACCGAATTACCTGAGTTGAATACCGAATACAGACGTTTGGCAGCTTATCGAAACACGGCAGTCGAGGGAGAAACCGATAGCAAAAGTGATTTGGATATCGACTTCATTGTCTGTCACAACAATGTCGAAACTGTGAAACAACGTCTGTTTGCTGCTGCGAAGCTGAAAAAAGACGATCCATTGGAAATGAGACGGACGGAGGATGGCAGATATATTTTCCTTTCTGATGATATTGAAGTTGCCCGTACCGTCAAATTACCACCGTTGCCGACAAAAACTACCGCCTATGCCAACACTTTCAGAGTACGTTATTTAGACGAAGTCGGAGAATCATTTCGCCAACGTATCCCAGAAAAAATCGGCACTAAAAAGCTGGAAAAATGGACGCTTGTTATTCCTATGTTAGTGATACCGCCTGAGTAAAAAGAGTTTTTCAGGCTATCTCAAACATGAAGAACATGAAGAAGGCAGCTTGAATACAAGGCTGTCTGAGACTCAAACGGAATAAACGGAATAAAAGATGAGTAACAAAAAACAAGTCGCCGTCAGCTTTCTCGGTACGGTGTTGGACAGCGGTTTCGGGCAAGGGCGTTGGCAGAAGTGGCGGCCGAATGTTGCCATGAACCAGCGTCAGGATTTCCATCTTGACCGCATGGAGCTGTTTTATTCGGAGAAATACCGCGATCTGGCGGATCATGTAAAAGCCGATATTCAGCAGGTGTCGCCGCACACCGCCGTTAATCTCGTGCCCATGGAGTTGGAAACCCGTGGGATTTTTCCGAGGTTTATACCAAGCTGCACGATTGGGCGGCGGGCTATGCGTTTGATACGGAAGAGGAAACCTATCTCACCCACATCACCACGGGTACGCACGTTGCGCAAATCTGCCTGTTTTTTATTGGTAGAATCGCGCCAAATCCCTGGCGTGCTGTTGCAGACTGCGCCGCCGAAAAACCAAAGGCGCAGCATGGGGAAAGGCGATATCGGCGGTTATGAAATCATCGATTTGGATTTGGCGCGTTACGATGTGCTTGCCGAACGCCTTGCCGCTGTGCGCGATGATGCGGTGCGCTACCTGAAAAGCGGCATCTCCACCCAAAACGCCGCCTTCAACCGCATGATTGCGGAAATCGAACAAGTCGCTCTCCATTCCCCGTCACCGATTCTGCTCTCCGGCCCTACCGGAGCGGGTAAATCGATGCTGGCGCGTAGGATTTTCGAGTTGAAAAAGGCGCGCCACTTGATTAAAGGCGAGTTTGTCGATGTGAACTGCGCCACCTTGCGCGGCGATGGCGCGGCATCGGCGTTTGTTTGGACACAAAAAAGGCGCGTTTACAGGCGCGGCAGACAAGCGCGATGGTTGGCTGAAAACCGCCGATAAAGGCGTGTTGTTTTTAGACGAAATTGGCGAATTGGGCTTGGATGAGCAAGCTATGTTGCTCAAAGCCATTGAAGAGAAACAGTTTTACCCCGTGGGCAGCGACAGCGAAGTGAAAAGCAATTTCCAACTCATCGCAGGCACCAACCGCGATTTGCGCCGCGAAGTGCAAGCGGGGCGGTTTCGTGAAGATTTGTTCGCCCGCATCAACATTTGGCATTACACGCTGCCCGCGCTCGCCGACCGCCGCGAAGACATCGCGCCCAATATTGAGCATCAGCTCGCCCTTGCCGCGCAGGAATTGGGACGCGCCACGCGCTTCAACAAAGAAGCCTACGCGCTGTATTTGGATTTTGCCCTGTCGCGTCAATCGCTGTGGCGTGGCAACTTCCGCGATTTGGCCGCCAGCATCATGCGCTTGGCAACGCTTGCGCCGCAGGGCAGAATTTCCACTGATTTGGTTCGCGCCGAAATCGCCCGTTTGCAGTTATTTATGGGTGGAAGACGACGATAACCATACCGCAAAACCCGTTTTCAGGCTGCCTGAAAGCATCCGCCGCGAAGAATGGGATTTGTTTGATTGCAGCAGCTGGAAAACGTGCTGGCGGTTTGCCACCAAAGCAAAAAC
>CAKMQH010000156.1 GCA_927911515.1 uncultured Neisseria sp. | reverse complement strand
CTTGTCCTGATTTTGTTAATCCACTATAAGGTTCTATCCCGGTTAAGATAAACAACAGGTCGTCTGAAAACGTTCCGCGTGGATGCGGGTTGTTTCAGACGACCTTTTTGCGGATGAAAGTTTGTTGACGCTAAAGTAGGGATTAATCGGTTTTTGCGTGGTCGATGGTGTCGAGTTTGGCGGAAACGCGGTTCCACACTTCTTCCAGAGGAATGGCTTTTAGGAGGCGTTCGGGATTGTCGGTATTGATGCTGTCGGGGTGCGGCAGCTCGGTATAATCGCCCGCCCATATCACTTCGGCATTGAGCGAATAAGGATGCCATATGCCCAGCCAAGTCGCGCCGAATAGGGCGATTTGCGGTTTGTCGAGCGCGGCGGCGATGTGCATGGGAACGGAATCGACGCCGATAAACAGTTTGGCGCGGTCTATCGCGGCGGCAAGTTCGCGCAAGGTCAGGGAGCCGGACAATACCCACACTTTGCTGCCTTCCGGTATTTTCAGACGACCTAAGATGGCTTCGATCATGTCGTGTTCGACGGGACTGGGGGAGGCGGCCAGGACGACGTTGTGTCCGTGGTTCAACAGAAGCTGGACGAGTGCGGCGTTTTTGCCGTCTTCCCAGCATTTGAACAGCCAACGCGCGCCCGGATGCAGTAAGACGTAGTCTTCGCCTTGCCAGCCTTGTTCGCGCAATTTTTGTTCCATACTGTTGCGGACATCAGGGGCGATGCTCATGCGGACTTTGGCGTTTGAAAGATCTTCCGGACGGATAAGCGGCGGCAGTATGCCCAGATGGGTTTCGACGATATGTTTGGTCGTGCCCATATCGGGGTTGAGAAAGTCGTGACACCAGCGCCATGCGGCGTTGTCGCGTTTGATGCAGTTGAAGCCGACGCTGCATTTTGAGCAGAATTTGGCAATGATGGCGGCACGCCATTGGTCGGAGAGGTTGAACGCCCAATCGTATTGACGCGCTTTCAGTTGGCGGAAAAGGTCTTTTTCGTGTTTGAACTGTTTGCCCAAACCTTGCTTTTTCCATTGGCGGTCAATGGTGAAAATTTGAGAGATTTGGGGATTGTCGCGGATGATGTCGGCGGTTTCCTGATAAACCAGCATATCGACTTCACACTCGGGGAAATGTTGTTTGATCGCATCGACGACCGGTGTACTGAGCAATACGTCACCATGATGGCGCAGTTTGATGACGAGGATACGTTTGGGTTGTGCAAGTGACATACGGTACTTTCAGACGACCTGGTTCAAGAATGGCTCTCAATTGTAAAACGGAACGCGAGGTTTGGAAAACTGTTTCTGTACAAACGGTTTCGAGGGTGAATGAGCGCAACCGGTTTGCTTTGATTTTCTTACAAAATATGGTTTGGGATGGGCGGTGTATGCAAAATATTTTGATATTGCAGAAGATTGTTCCATTCTGAAAATGGCTGCGGGCTGATTGGCTGGTCGATACGGTTGTGGCTGGAACGAGACCGATTCACTATAATAGCCCAAGCCGCAGGCAGGATTGGTGTTCCAAGAAGCTTTTACAGGTTTGGAAGCAAATCATAGTCTTCGGCACGTTTTCAGACGACCTTTCCTTCCTCTACCGCCTTACACATCCACCATGACATCAAACGCCCCGCTCCAACACATCACCCTTATCGGCGTCGGACTGATAGGCGGCTCTTTCGTTCTGGACCTTAAACGATTGGGACGGGTGCAAACGGTGACCGGTATTGATCTCAACCGCGACAATCTCGACCGTGCGCTTGAGCGTCGGGTGATTGATAAAGCGTTTACGGAAATCAACGCCGAAAGCATAGGTCATGCCGATTTGGTGTTGATTGCCACGCCGGTTTCCACGCTGCCGACCATCTGCCAAGCCATTGCGCCGCTGCTTGCGCCCAAGGCTTATGTGTCCGATGTGGGCAGCACCAAGCGGACAGCCATCGCCGCTTTCCGCCAATATCTGCCTGAGCGGATTTCACACTGTATCGCCGCGCACCCCATCGCAGGCTCCGACCGCAGCGGCGCGTTGGCGGCACAATTCGGGCTATATCAAGATAAAAAACTGATTATCACCACACACGGACAAGAGCATCCCGAAGGCATTGCTTTGATAAAAAGCCTGTGGCAGGCGGTTGGCGCGCAGACGTTTGAAATGAGCGCGGAAGAACACGATGCCGTGTTCGCCGCCGTTTCCCATATGCCGCATTTGACCGCTTTTGCCTATGTCCACCAAATCGCCGACCATCCGGACGGACAGGAATATTTGAAATTTGCCGCCAGCGGTTTCCGAGACTTTACCCGCATCGCCTCCAGCCATCCCGCGATTTGGACGGACATCTGCCTGGACAATAAAAACAGCCTGATTAAGCTGATTGCCGGACTGCACGACCAGCTTTCCGAGCTGGAGCGCATCCTCGAACAAGAAAACCGCGACGCACTATACCGTTATTTCGAAGAGGCCAAACAAACGCGCGACGAATGGTTGGGCAGTCAATAGCGGGGAATATCCGGCTTTCCTGTGCAATCGCTATTCCAAAAACAAAAAGGTCGTCTGAAAACCTATTTTCAGAGACCTTTTGTTGATTTCAGGCAGGGTTTACCAGTAGCCCAGCACTTTCCACCAGATAATGCCGATGGTGCCGAAAATCAGGATTTCGACCACGCTCATGATGAAGCCGGCTTTCCACCATTCGGTCATGCTGACATAGTTTGAGCCGTAGATGACGGGGGACGAACCTGAAGCGTAGTGGGTCAGCGACATCATGATGCCGGTGGCGGACGCCATAATCAGGGCGAACAGCATCGGCGGTGCGTCCAAGGCGAGGCCTGCACCGTAGAACGCGCCGAACATGGCGGTAACGTGTGCCGTGCCGCTGGCGAAAACGTAGTGGGCGTAGAGGTAGGCGAGTACCAGAAGGGCGCAGCCGGCTTCCCAGCCCAAGCCGAGATGGGAGATGCCGCCCTGCAGGGATTCGGACAGCCATGCAATCAGTCCCAATTTGTTGAGGAAGTTCGCCATCATGACCAAGGCGGCAAACCAGACGATGGTGTCCCACGCGCCTTTTTCTTTCAGCGCGTCGTCCCAAGTCAGTACGCCGGTCAAGAGACACAGGGAGAGGCCGAGGAAGGTGGTGGCGGTGGCATCGACTTTCACGCCGAACAGCATTTCGGGAACGCCTGCCCACAGAAGCAGCAGAATCACGAAAATGCCGAGCATGATTTTTTCATCGCGCTTCATCGCGCCCATTTCTTTCAGTTTTTCTTTGGCAAGGGCGGTCGCGTTAGGCGTTTGTTTGATTTCGGGCGGATACAGGAAATACAGCACCAGCGGCATCAGGAACATGGCGATCAGACCGGGTACGACCATAGCGGCGAACCATGTGCCCCAAGAGAGGTGGATTTCCGAATTGGTGGCTTTGGCAACCAATTCGACGACCAGCGGGTTGGGCGCGGTCGCGGTAATGAAGATACAGCAGGTGATGATGTTGGCGTGGTAGTTGACCAGCGCGAGGTATTTACCGATTTTGCCTTCCGTGCCTTTTTCGGGGTCGGAATCGAAACTCAGGGCGATGGAACGCATAATCGGGTGCACAATCGCACCGCCGCGCGCGGTGTTGCTTGGTGTGACCGGGCCGATGACCAAGTCAGCCAAAGCCAAGCTGTAACCTACGCCCAGCGTGCGTTTGCCGAAAAGGGAAATCAAGAGATGGCCGATGCGCATCCCCAAGCCGGTTTTCAACAAACCGCGCGAGATGATGATGGCGATACCGATCATCCAGATTAACGAGTTGTTGAGGCTGCTCAGAGCGTCTTTGGTTGCTCGGCGGCTTTTTCGTTGGTCACGCCGGTCAGCGCGACCAAGGTAATGCCCAAAATCGCCATTGCGCCGATGGGCATGGCTTTGCCGATGATGCCGGCGATAATACCGACGAACAACGCCAAAAGGTGCCATGCGTCAGGCGATACGCCCTGCGGCACGGGTATGACGAACCAGATAATCAGCGTCAGCGCGAGCGCAACCGCAGCAGGAATTGGCTTGAAACCCATGTTGAGTTTCCTAGTTTGAGGTATTGGGGAAATCGGATTTCAGACGACGTGTGTCCGTTTTGGTGGGGAGAGGTTGTCTGAAACGTATTTAGGCGGCAGTTTGTTTTTTTATGTTTTTCTTTTGGGTGTTTGTGTCATGCGTACTTTTTGTTGCCATCTTTTTCAGACGACGTTTTTTTTAGGTTATTGTGTTTTGCCCTCTCCCTAGCC
>CAKMQH010000155.1 GCA_927911515.1 uncultured Neisseria sp. | reverse complement strand
CTGATTTAAATTTAATCCACTATATTATTGTAACTTTCACGGATATCAACAACCATGCCTTTCATCCCTCTCCCTCTTTCAGTTTGTCCGGAAAATGTGGATGACCTTATCCGCAGTCTGCACATGTTTGCACCTGTATTGCAAGTGTTGCCCAGTACAGTGTTTTTTTGTAAAAAACACGAAAGCAGAGTATGTCTATGCCAACGATACCCTACTGCATCGTTTGCAATTACCCGATATGGCGGCTTTGATCGGAAAAACATCTGAAAACTTGTTTCAGTCTGAATGGGGACAGAGTTATACGCAACAGGACAAGGAAGTGCTGAGTAATGGAAAAATCATCAGCAACAGGCTGGAGCTGCATACGTATGCTTCCGGCGAACTGGGCTGGTGTATCACGCATAAAATGCCGGTGCGCAATCCTTTAGGTGAAATTATTGCCATGCTCGGCGTGTCTGTCGATGTGGAAACCAATGACAGCAACCGTCCCGAGTTGAATAAAAAAATCGCGTTGCTTGAAAAATACATCGCCGGCCATTTCGACCAAAGCATCAAGATGAAAGACCTGGAAGCCGTTTCGCGCCTTTCTACCGCCCAAATCGAGCGTTATTTCAAAAAGATTTTCCACATCACACCTTCGCAATACATCCAAAAAGTGCGCATCGAAGCGGCGATGGCAATGCTGGAAACGGGCTTGTCGGTAACGGAAATTTCGTCCGTTGCGGCTATTCCGATCACAGTGCATTCACTCGGCAGTTTAAGGCTTTGGTGGGCTTGGCGCCGTCTGAATTTAAGAAATCAAGATAACAGCGAAGTGTAGAAATGCCTGTCTGAAAATAGTGTTTCAGACAGGCATTTCTGTTTTGGCTTTGCTTGAGTATGCACATTTCTGCACAAAAAACGGGAAATTCATCAAGACGACGGCCGCGGCGGTTTTGTAAGGTTAACGAAAGTTTTTTAGCGATAGGATTTTGCTATGCCGAATACCGAATATACTTTTTCCGTGATTGATTCCCACACCGGCGGCGAGCCGACCCGTGTGGTTTACGGCGGATTCCCCGAGCTTTCCGGCAGCAGCCTGCAAGAGCAGTGTGCCAATTTTGCCAATCGTTTCGACCATCTGCGCCGCGCGTTGATTTTGGAGCCGCGCGGTTCGGAAGTTTTGGTTGGGGCGTTGTTGTGCAAGCCGCAAGACCCTGCTTCTGCCGCCGGCGTGATTTTCTTCAACAATAGCGGCTATTTAGGTATGTGCGGCCACGGCACCATCGGTTTGATTAAAACACTTCAACATCTTAAACGTATTGATGTAGGCACGCACACCATTGAAACGCCGGTAGGCAATGTACGCTGCACGCTGCATGAAGACGGCTCGGTGAGCGTGCGAAACGTGCCGTCTTACCGTTACCGTAAAGACGTGTCGCTTGACGTGGCAGGCATCGGCAGCATCACCGGCGATATTGCTTGGGGCGGCAACTGGTTTTTCTTGGTGAACAACCACGGCTGCACCATCGCGCCCGACAATCTGGAGCAACTGACCGATGTTTCATGGCGCATCCGCACCTCACTGAACGCTCAGGGCATCACAGGCAAAGACGGGCAGGAAATCGACCACATCGAGCTTTTCGGTAAAACTGATACTGCAGACAGCCGCAGCTTTGTGCTTTGCCCGGGCAAAGCCTACGACCGCTCGCCTTGCGGCACAGGCACCAGTGCGAAGATGGCCTGTTTGGCTGCAGACGGCGTGTGGCCACCTGAAAAAGAGTGGGTGCAGGAAAGCGTAATCGGCAGCCGCTTTGCTGCTTCTTATGAAACACTTTCAGACGACCTGCATCCGGAGCGTCTGATCATACCGACCATCAAAGGAGAGGCGCACATTCATTCGGCATCAGAGATTTTTGTAAACGCGGATGACCCGTTCCGCTACGGAATCGAAACATCATGAACAGCCAAATTTTTTCTGCAGCCGTAGTTGGCGGCGGTATTGTCGGCTTGAGTATCGCACTGGAATTGCAGCGCTGTGGCGAAAGCGTACTGTTGTTGGAACGCGATGCTGTTTGCGGCGGCGCGTCTTACGGCAATGCCGGACATATCGCTACCGAGCAGGTGTTCCCGATTGCATCACCCGATGTGCTCAAGCAGCTGCCGAAAATGTTGTTCGACCCGCTCGGCCCGTTGAGACTGGACTGGAAATACCTGCCGAAAATCACACCGTGGTTGTTCAACATGCTGCGCAATCTCACACCCGAACGTTTCCAACGCAGCCACCGCGCACTGATGGCGCTCAACAGTCTTGCTTTGGCTGCGTGGAGGGAGTTTGCACAGGAATGGGGGGTGGAACAACATATCCGTATCGACGGCTCGCTGCTGGTTTGCGAAACCGAAAACGGGCAGGCGGCGTTGCAAAAGCACGGCAGGGTGTTGAATGAATTGGGCGTAGTCAACGAATGGCTCGACCAATCCAGCCTACACGAGCGCGAACCGGCTCTTGCCGATACGCAACTCGGCGCGCTGTTTTACCCCGATACTGGACATGTGGTTGATTTGGCGGGCATGGCGGCGGATTTGCAGCACGCTTTCGTGCAGGCGGGCGGCACGATAAGTGAACATACCGACGTTTCCGACATCCAATTATTTTCAGACGACCTGTTCCGCATCAGCAGCGGCGGAAAAGCGTTTGAAGCCAAGCGCGTAGTGATTGCTGTGGGAGCGTTTTCCAAGCCGTGGTTGAAAAAGCTGTGCGGCAGCGACATTCCGCTTGATACGGAACGCGGTTACCACCTGATGCTGCCTCAGAGCCAAAATATTTTGAACGTGCCTGTAAGCAGCTTCGAGCGCAAATTCATCATGACGCCCATGAACGCCGGCTTGCGCCTGGCCGGTACAGTGGAGTTTGCCGGGCTGGATGCGCCGCCGAATATGGAACGGGCGGAGCAGCTCTTCCGCTTGGCAGAACCTATGTTCAAAGGTCGTCTGAACCGGCAAGACGCCGTGCCGTGGATGGGGTTCCGTCCTTCGGTTGCCGATTCTTTGCCGGTAATCGACCGCAAAGAAAACATTTTGCTGGCGTTCGGGCACCAGCATTTGGGACTGACCCAAGCGCCGTTGACCGCAAAACTGGTGAAAGCCCTGTATTTCGGCGAACAGCCTGCAATCGATTTAAGTCCTTACCGTTTTAACCGTTTCGCTAGCTAGGGCGTGTCATATTCGGATCAAGTCCAAATATTGACGGATGTAGTTTTTTAAAATGATTCACTATTCATCTCAAGAGGAGAAACATATGAATATCGAAGGTATTTTAGTTCCCATCGTTACCCCGTTTACCGCCGACAACCAAGTGGACACCACGCAGCTTGCCGAGTTGGTGGACGCGTTTATTGCTAAAGGCGTGCGCGGCATCGTGGCCTGCGGTACCACAGGCGAGTATTACGCTTTGTCGGAAGACGAGCGCGAAACCGTATTAAACACCATCGTGAAGGCCGCTGCGGGCCGCTGTACGCTGATTGCCGGTGTCAGCGATATGTCGAGCGAAGTAGCTGCGCAACGCGCCATCCGCGCTAAAGAACTAGGCTACGACGGCCTGATGCTGTCGGCACCGCCATACAGCCTGCCATCGCAACAAGGCATCATCGAACATTTTGAATATGTGGCCTCCAAAACCGACTTGCCGATTATTCTCTACAACTTCCCTGCGCGCATCGGCGTAGAACTCGAATTCGACACCGTGGCGCATTTGGCGAAGCATCCCAACATCGTCGGCATCAAAGAAAGCACCGGCAATTTCTCCAATGCGCTGCGTATGATTCAGGCGAAATTCGATAATTTCCAAGTGGTGTGCGGCTGCGACGACAACCTTTGGATTTCTTCTTCTGGGGGGTGAAAAGCTGGATTGCCGGCGCGGCCAACGTTTTTTCCCGGCGAGCAGGTTGCCCTGTTTAACGCCGCACAAGCCCAAGATTGGGACAAAGCACGCCAGATTCTGACTGACCTCTATCCCGCCCTGCATTCGATGGAATCGGGCGACTACAACCAAAAAGCCAAAATCGGTTGCTTAAACGGCACCAAGCCCGCCGGCAAAGTGCGCCTGCCGCTGCATAACCTGACCGCGCAGGAAGCCGCCGAATTTGCGGCTTTGTTGAAATAAAGGAGACCAGTATGAAAACCGTTGAACAAATCTTCGAGGCCGCCAAAGCAGGCAACCTGTGGGCGGGGCATTTGATCCCGAACCATGCCGATTCAGGCAAAAAGCTGGAAAACCGCACACCCATCGACAATTCCCTCATCGGCTACATCGCCGATGGGAGCGAACAGGATATAGATGCCGCCGTACGTGCCGCGCGTTCTGCGTTTTCAGACGACCTTTGGGCAGGCAAAAGCCCATCTGAAAAACGTGCCGTACTACTGCGTTGGGCGCAGTTGATTGAAGAACACGCTGAAGAGCTCGCTGCATTGGATTGTATCGATGCGGGCAAGCCCATCAGCGAGTGTATCAATACCGACATGCCCGCCACCATTGAGACCTTTTATTTCTACGCTGAATATGTGGATAAAGCCTTCGGCCGCGTCGCCCCAACTGGCAACGACGCACTGGGTTTGATTGTGCATGAGCCGGTCGGCGTGGTCGGCGTAGTGTTGCCGTGGAACTTCCCCGCGCAGATGTTTGCATGGAAAGTGGCACCTGCTTTGGCGGCGGGCAATTCGGTGATTGTGAAACCTGCCGAACTGACTTCGCTGAGCGCCTACCGCATGGTGCAGCTGGCGCATGAAGCAGGCGTGCCTGAAGCGGCGCTGACGCTGGTGTGCGGCTTGGGTGAAACGGTCGGCAAAGCTTTGGGCATGCATCAAGATGTGGACATGGTGGCCTTTACCGGCTCTACCGAAGTCGGCCGCTATTTCTTGGAATATTCGGCGCAAAGCAACCTGAAAGAAATCGTCTTGGAATGTGGCGGTAAAAGCCCGCAAATCGTGTTTGCCGATGCGGATATAGATAAAGCGGTGCCGTCGATTTTAGCCGCCGCGTTTTGGAATATGGGCGAAAACTGCAGCTGCGGTTCGCGCCTGATTGTGGAAGCAAGTATCAAAGATGCTTTGCTGGCCAAACTTTCAGACGACCTCAAGCAGGGTTGGAAAGTCGGCGATCCACGCCTGCCTGAAACCAACCTCGGTCCGATGGTGGAAGAAGCTCATTTTGATAAGGTGTGCCGTTATTTCGATACCGCCCTGAAAGAAGGAGGCAAACTGATCACCGGCGGCAAAACCGGCGACGGCTGGTATTTTGAGCCGGCGATTATCGACGGTGTAACTGCGGATATGACTGTTTTTAAAGAAGAAATTTTCGGCCCGGTGCTGGCGGTAACCACATTCAGCAGCGAAGAAGAAGCCGTCCGTTTGGCGAACCAATCGGATTACGGGCTGGCCGCTTCGTTCTACACATCCAATGTAAGCCGCGCCCACCGTGTTGCCCGCAAAATTCAGGCAGGTACGGTATCGGTAAACGGTTTTTCGGAAGGCAGTATTGCCACACCGTTCGGTGGCTACAAACAATCCGGCTTCGGCGTCGCGACAAAGGAGTGGAAGCGTTTGAGCAATACACGCAGGCAAAAACCATTTGGTTTATGGAATAACACAAAATAAAGCTCAGGTTGTCTGAAGCTGGCTGCTCTTATCAAGCGCTAACCTTTTTTCAGACGACCTTAGATAACAACATATAGTGGATTAAATTTAAATCAGGACAAGGCGACGAAGCCGCAGACAGTACAGATAGTACGGAACCGATTCACTTGGTGCTTCAGCACCTTAGAGAATTCGTTCTCTTTGAGCTAAGGCGAGGCAACACCGTACTGGTTTAAAGTTAATCCACTATAAACCGCAAAGGAGAAGAGATGGAAAAGATCGTCAGTACGCTGGTGGATTATATCTGGGGCAACGGCTTGGTTTTATTTGGCTTTAGCCGTCGGTTTGTAT
>CAKMQH010000154.1 GCA_927911515.1 uncultured Neisseria sp. | reverse complement strand
ACCAGTACGGCGTTGCCTCGCCTTAGCTCAAAGAGAACGATTCTCTAAGGTGCTGAAGCACCAAGTGAATCGGTTCCGTACTATCTGTACTGTCTGCGGCTTCGTCGCCTTGTCCTGATTTAAATTTAATCCACTATATCAGGCTGGTATGACGCAAACGCTGGCGTATGAAAAAGGTCGTCTGAAATGGATTGTTCTGTTTTCAGAGACCTTTGCCCTTTGCAAGCCATATCCGTAGACTGTATTTAAGTTTCTGCGGGCGGAAGGGGCGGGTGTTCGTCGGTTTCTTCCGATTTGGGTTTGATAAAGCGGCTGCACCAGATACCTGCTTCGTAAAGCAAGATAAGCGGGACGGCAAGCAGGGTTTGGGAAATCACGTCCGGCGGGGTAATGATGGCGGCAACGACGAATGCGCCGACAATGACGTAGGGGCGTGCGTTTTTTAGTTGTTGGGTGGTTACGATGCCGATTTTGGCGAGCAGGACGACGACGACGGGGACTTCGAAAGTCGTGCCGAATGCGACGAACATGCCCAAAATAAAAGACAAATATTTGTCGATGTCGGTCGCCATGTTGACACCGACGGGGGTGATACCTGCGAGGAATTTAAAGATGACGGGGAAAACGAGGTAGTAGGCAAACGCCATGCCGATAAAAAACAGGCTGACGCTGGATAGCACAAGCGGGGTAATCAGACGTTTTTCGTTTTGGTAGAGGGCGGGCGCGACGAATGCCCAGATTTGGTAGAGCGTGTGCGGCAGGGAAACGAGGAATGCCGCCATCAGTGTCACTTTCACCGGCACGAAAAACGGTGCGATAACGTCGGTGGCAATCATGCTGGTGTCTTTGGGAAGATTCACCATCAATGGTTCGGCAACAAAGGTGTAAAGCTGCTGGGCAAACGGCATCATGCCGAGAAAGCAGACGACGATGCCGATGACAATCCACATCAGGCGGCGGCGCAGCTCGATAAGGTGTTCGATAAGAGGTTGGACGGGTTGTTCGTTTTGAGATTCGGACACCGGTTTACTCACTTTTTACGGACGCGAAGTTTGGGTTTAGCATGAAATTTCGGGCGCAGGTCGCGCTTGCGGTTCATCGCTTGTTTTTTGAGGGAAGTGATATGCAGCACGGGCGCGTCTGCGGAAGTGTCGATATAGCTGACTTCTACGGCATTGGATACCGGAGCGGAGCCGCCGGTCAGGTATTCGCGCCATGCGCGGTCTTGTTCGGATTCCGCAGGCGTGTCGGTTTCGACGGCATTCGTCGGATTGCCTGCTTGCTCCGTAGCGTTTTCAGACGACGTGGAAATAGATGGGTCGTCTGAAACTTCCGCGCTTAATGAAGGAAGCGGGTTGCCGTGTTCATCCAAACCGAAATCGGCAGGCGTGCGTTGCGCCGGCAGGCGTTCCCACGGTTTGAGTCCGTCGGAAATGTCGTGCAGGTTGTCCTGCATATCCGTACCGGTTTCTTTGAGGCTGTCGCGTACTTGTGCGGCGGCGGCTTCAAATTCCTGTTTGGCTTTGCGCAGCTCTTCCAACTCGACTTGGGTATTGAATTCCTGCTTGACGCTGCTGACGAGGCGTTGCAGCTTGCCGATAAGCCGTCCGGCAGTACGGGCGGCTTCAGGCAGACGCTCGGGGCCCAGTACAATCAGGGCGACGATGCCGACTAAAAGCAGCTCGCCCAAACCGAAATCAAACATAGATTATGCTTTGTCTTCGTCTTTTTTGTGTTCGATGACTTCGTCTTTTTTGGCGTCAGTACCTTCGTTCAGACCTTGTTTGAAGTCATGCACGGCACCACCGAGGTCTTTGCCGACGTTGCGCAGTTTTTTAGTACCGAAAATCAAAACGACGATGATTAATACGATAATCCAGTGCCACAGAGAGAAGCTGCCCATAATAAATCCTTGATATAGTTGAAAATGGATGGTGGGAATGTTGGTTTAT
The DNA here is from genome assembly GCA_927911515.1 of uncultured Neisseria sp. GTDB lineage: Bacteria > Pseudomonadota > Gammaproteobacteria > Burkholderiales > Neisseriaceae > Neisseria. The sequence continues at coordinate 6,960 of CAKMQH010000154.1, read as the reverse complement.
GCAGGCGTACCCATGATGTGGATATGCAGGTGGAAGACTTCCTGTCCGCCGCCTTTGCCTGTGTTGATAAGGGTTTTGAAGCCGTCAGTCAAACCTGCCGCTTCAGCGATTTGAGGGACTTTCAACATCATTTTTCCCAAGAGGGTTTGATGTTCGGGCGCGGCGTGTGCCAACGAGTCGAAATGGACTTTCGGAATCAGCAGCAGATGAACCGGCGCGGCGGGACGGATGTCTTTGAAGCACAACATCTCGTCGTCTTCGTACACGGTTTGCGCCGGAATGTCTTTGGCGGCGATTTTACAGAAAATACAGTTGTCCATAATGGCTCCGAGGTCGTCTGAAAACGAGCGCAGCGCGTTTCGCTAAAACGAATGAAGCGCGTTTCGTCAAACAGACGGCAGAAAAACGAATAAGGTCGGATTGTAATATAAATTCAAGACTCTTTGCGAGAGGCTTTTTCCGCCAAGCCCGATAAACCTTGACGGCGCGCAAGCTCGTTGACGACATCTTCGGCACGCAAACCGTGGTGCGCCAAGAGAACCATGGTGTGAAACCATAAGTCGGCCACTTCGTAAACGAGGTGTTCGCCACCGCCGTCTTTCGACGCCATCAGGACTTCGCCCGCTTCTTCGATGACTTTTTTGAGGATTTTGTCTTCGCCTTTGTGCAGAAGCTGGGCAACGTAGGAAGCTTCGGGATCGCCGCCTTTACGCGAATCGATGGTGTTTTGGATTTGAGAGAGGATAGTGTCGGTCATGGAATTTTCGGCTTTGAAGGATAAGGACTATTCGGATAAGGCATCGGTTTGCTTGGTTTCGCGCAACGCTGTTTTGACAACAGATAATCATCAACCCGATTTTTTAGCGAAACTCGCTGCGCTCGTTTTCAGACGACCTCTAAGGATGCGTATGTCCATAAATGACTTCTTCGTCTTTCAATACGGCATCAACCGTCTGCCATGCGCCGTCTTTCCAAACTTTGTAGAAACAGCTTTCGCGCCCCGTATGGCAGGCAATGCCGCCGTTTTGGTCTATCAGCATCACGATGGCGTCGCCGTCGCAGTCGAGGCGTAATTCGTACACCTTTTGCGTGTGTCCCGATTCTTCGCCCTTCATCCATTGTTTTTGGCGCGAACGGCTGTAATAGTGGGCAAAGCCGGTTTCTACCGTTTTTTGCAGCGCCTCGGCGTTCATCCATGCGACCATCAATACGCGGCGGGTCTGCCGGTCTTGGGCAATGGCGCAGACCAAGCCTTTCTCATCGAATTTGACGGCTTCAAGCAGGCTGTTATCCATATTCGGCATCCTTATTTTATATTGGCGAAACTCGCTTCACTAGTTTTCAGACGACCTTGAGTCAATCAAGTTCAACTTATAGCCGCACTTCGATTCCGGCTTCGCGCATGGCGAGTTTCGCATCGCGGATACTGACTTCGCCGAAGTGGAAAATACTGGCGGCAAGCACGGCATCGGCTTTGCCTTCTTTTATGCCGTCAATCAGATGCTGAACATTGCCGACGCCGCCGGAGGCGATGACGGGAATATCGACCGCTTCGCTGACGGCGCGGGTCAGCGGCAGGTTGAAGCCTTGTTTCGTGCCGTCCCTGTCCATGCTCGTAAGCAGGATTTTCGCCCGCGCCGCGCCGTTGCATTTCAACCGCCCATTCGACTGCGTCCAAGCCCGTCGGCGTGCGCCCGCCGTGGGTGAAGATTTCCCAGCGGGTGTTTTCGGGATTGACGGCTTTGGCATCGACGGCGACGACGATGGCTTGCGAGCCGAAAATCCGGCGGCTTCGTTGACTAAATCGGGATTGGTGACGGCGGCGGTGTTGATGCTGGCTTTATCCGCGCCGGCATTGAGCAGGCGGCGGATGTCGGCGACGGTGCGTACACCGCCGCCGACGGTCAACGGAATGAAAACTTGTGAAGCAACGTCTTCGATGACGTGCAAAATGGTGTCGCGGTTGTCGGAGGAGGCGGTGATGTCGAGGAAGGTCAGCTCGTCCGCACCTTCGTCGTTGTAGCGTTTGGCGACATCGACGGGATTGCCCGCATCGCGCAAACCGAGGAAGTTTACGCCTTTGACGACGCGGCCGCCTTTAACGTCGAGACAGGGATGATGCGTTTTGCCAGTGCCATTTTGAATGCCTTTCCAAACCGAGGAATGAGGTCGTCTGAAAGTGAGCGAAGCGGGTTTCGCTAAAACCAATACAACGGATTCCATCCAAACGGACAATCCGTTTCAGACGACCTTTCAAATCGTTGATACCGGCAAGGCAGGTGTTACGCCAGCCAGTTGTGAACCCATTTGGGCAGGTGTTGGAGCAGTTGGAAATAGCCGACGCCCGCAATGGCGGCGAATACGCAGGAAGTCATAAAGTTGCCGCTGAAGCGTCCGACGATATAAAACACTGCGCTGGCAAATGCCCACAACACGCCGTTAAACACCATCCAATAGGTGTCGATCATCGGCATATCGAACGCGGAAAGCTGACGGACGAGAATGGCGATGATGGTAATCCCAAACCTTCGCTGACGGCGCGCACGTTGCGACCGGACGACCAGATAATCCAAAAGCCCAAAATAAATGCTTCAAACATGAAATACCCCTTAAAAAATTAAATAAAACAATTAAGTGTGGGATGGTGAGTCCCAAAGCAATATTCGGCGGTCAGCCGCCTTTTATTGTGAAGAAAAAGGGACGAACCCGTCTTTTGCCCTGTCTATACAGATAGGGCAACAATGAAAGCAAACAGGTTCAACCGATTATTTTTTATCTTCGCCCCGCCATATTGTTTTAAACAGCGGGACAAGTGAGTAAGTAAACGTTTGGTCATTTCAGACGACCTTGATGGTTGTTTTAAATAAGGTCGTCTGAAAATGAGCGCAGCGAGTTTCGCTACACCAACTTATGCCAGCGAATCCGCCAACTGCTGCGCTTGGGCAAAATCAATACTGCCCTCGTAAATCGCGCGACCGGTAATCGCACCCGCCACGCCGTGTTTCTCAACGGCACACAAGGCGCGGATGTCATCCAAATTGGTCAACCCGCCCGACGCGATAACCGGAATGGCGACGGCTTGCGCCAATTTGACGGTTGCGTCGATGTTCACGCCGCTCATCATGCCGTCGCGACCGATATCGGTGTAGATGATGCTGTTGACGCCATCGTTCTCAAAACGTTTTGCCAAATCAATCACATGATGCTCGGTTACCGTTGCCCAGCCGTCTATCGCCACCATGCCGTCTTTGGCATCCAGTCCGACGATAATCTGCCCGGGAAATGATTTGCACGCCTCGCGCACGAAGTCGGGATTTTTCACCGCCGCCGTGCCGATAATGACGTCGTTCAATCCCAAATCCAAATATTTTTCAATGGTTTGTAAGTCGCGTATTCCGCCACCCAGTTGTACGGGAATGTCTTTGGCAACGGCGGCAAGGATGTCCTTGATGGCGGGAAAGTTTTGCGGAACGCCGGCAAATGCGCCGTTTAAGTCCACCAAATGCAACGGCGCGCGCCTTGCTTGAACCAATGCAGCGCAGTTTTGGCGGGCGAATCAGAAAATACCGTCGCCTGCTCCATCAAACCTTGTTTCAGGCGCACGCAGCGACCTTCTTTTAAATCGATTGCGGGAATTAGCAGCATGGGACTTACCTTTATGCGGAACGTATTTTACACAAATTATCGAGTTTTAGCATATTTAAATGAAAAAACGTCATTGATAGCACTAAAACAGGATTTTTGTGTGTGTATTTTGCATGTTTCAGACGACCCTTACCTAAAGTGTTTCAGAAGGTGAAAAGGGTAGAAAGATGTTTCATCTGATTCAGTGTTTTATTTCTATTGCTTGAAATTGCTTGCCAACAGCCATTCTTGCGCCTTGGTAGCATCGTCAAAATATTTCGGATGTTGGTTGGTCAACAGGCTGGAGAGGTGGGCGCCGAGTTTGATCCAAATGTCGTCTGTAATGACGGCGACGCGGCCGAAGTCGTTTTCGTGTTGATTAAGGAATTTGATTTGCTCCATCGCCATATCGATTGTGAAATCTTTCAACATGGACAAATCCAAAAGGATGTCGGGCAGGTGGATTTTTTGCTTGCTTTCCAATAAGGCGGCTTCAAGCTGGCGGAAATCGTCCAGTGTAAATTCGTTGTACAGCGCCACATTCAAACCGTAAGACTGTTCGCGGATGGAAATCATCATGCTCTCCTTTTTAGAGGTTAATGGTCAGCTTGTTTTGGTAAACCACTTTTTAATCGAAACTGGCCGGATACCGCTCAATACGCCGCTTGCTACAATAATAATCATACCAAAGGTTTCTTGCCAAGTAACGCTATCTCCTAAAAACATTACGCCTGACAATGCGGAGAAAACGACAGTCAGGTAGGACAGTGAAGCGACAGTGAATTTGTTGCCGACTTTATAAGCGCGGGTCATGCAGAGTTGGGCGATGGTCGCGGAAAGCCCGATACCTGCCAAGTAAGGCAGCGCCTCGGCAGATAAAGAATGCCAGCCGGTCAGCGTCGCCCAAATCGACGACATGACGACGCTGGTTACCGACAGATAAAACACGACCCGCCAGCCCGGTTCGCCAAGCAGGGACAATTCACGTACCTGCAAATACGCCCAGCCCGACATCGCTCCGCCTGCCAAGCCTGCCAATGCGGCAATTTCTTGCCCGCCTTTGAACGAAGGGTTTAGCAGTAGGACGACGCCGATGAAGCCGAATACCAATATTGCCTGCGTATAAAATGCAATCCGTTCTTTTAAAATCAAAAATGAGAACACGGCCAAAAAAATCGACGAGGTGTAGCTTAAGGTTACGCCTGTTGCCAGCGGCAGGTGGGTAACGGCATAAAACAGGCACAACATCGCCGCTGTGCCGATGACGCTGCGGTTGAGGTGGATTTTCCAATACCGCGTGGCAAATGTGTCTCCCCGCATTTTCGCTATGGCGGCAAGCATGACGGCTGCAAAGCTCATGCGCCAGAAAACCAATTCGCCGCTGCTGAAGCCGAATTTTCCCGCTGCCGCTTTGATGCAGAGGTTCATGACGGTAAAACCGAGTGTGGCGATGATAATCCATACGGAACCGAGAGGGTCTTTGGGTGCGGGTGTGATCATTTATCAAACTTCCAAAGAAGAAAGGGTTGTGTGGTTATAAACGGGGTCGTCTGAAAAGATTTTAGCATTTATTCTATGACGTTCTGGCTGATTCCTGCTTTAGTCATGCTGGGGCAGACCTGTTGCTGCTATTTTATAATGACGATTTGGCGATACGCCACATATCGCAGTATCTTCCCCGAAGGTTATCTGAATAAACACTGAATAGTAGAAGATTGTTATTTCCTTTAATGGGTCGTCTGAAACTCATTTTTCAGACGATTTGTTTTCGTTTTGTGCTGTTCGCCATGCAACAAATCTTATAAACCTTGCCCTGCCTAAATTTGACACCCGCCCTCCGACTGCCTACAATTCAGGTTTCTCAAAAATCACCGTACATTCCGTACACCATTCTTTTCAGACGACCTCTGTCTTCCGAATCCCATTCTTTTCCAATACAACTGTCAAAAATCATGCACGTTTCAGAATTACAAACCCTACACATTTCCAAGCTCTTGGAAATGGCAGAAGAACACAGCATTGAAAACGCCAACCGTTTCCGCAAACAAGACCTCGTATTCGCCATCGTCCGCCAAAAGATGAAGCAGGGCGAAAGCTTTACCTGCTCCGGCACGCTCGAAATCCTACCGGACGGCTTCGGCTTTTTACGCAGCGCAGACACTTCCTACCTCGCGGGTCCTGACGACATTTACGTCTCCCCCACACAAATCCGCCGCTTCAACCTACATACGGGCGACACCATCGAAGGCAGCGTGCGCGTTCCCAAAGACAACGAACGCTATTTCGCTCTCGTCCGTCTCGACAGCATCAACGGCGATCATCCCGAAGTCTGCAAGCACAAAATCCTCTTCGAAAACCTCACCCCGCTTTTCCCCACCAAGCAATTCAAACTCGAGCGCGACATCAAAGCCGAAGAAAACCTCACCGGCCGCGCCATTGATTTGGTTTCTCCCATCGGCCGCGGACAACGCGCCCTTTTGGTTGCACCGCCGAAAACCGGTAAGACCGTGATGCTGCAAAACATCGCCCACGCAATTACCGCCAACTATCCCGATGTCGAACTCATCGTTCTCTTAATTGACGAACGCCCTGAAGAAGTTACGGAAATGAGCCGATCCGTGCGCGGCGAAGTCGTCTCCTCTACCTTCGACGAACCGGCGCAACGCCATGTCCAAGTGGCGGAAATGGTGATTGAAAAAGCCAAGCGCATGGTCGAACACAAAAAAGACGTAGTCATTCTGCTCGACTCGATTACCCGTCTTGCCCGCGCCTACAATACCGTTGTCCCAACTTCCGGCAAAATCCTCACCGGCGGTGTAGATGCCAATGCCCTTCACCGTCCTAAACGCTTCTTCGGCGCGGCACGCAACGTCGAAGAAGGCGGTTCGCTCACCATTATTGCTACTGCGCTGGTAGAAACCGGCAGCCGTATGGATGACGTGATTTACGAAGAATTTAAAGGTACGGGCAATATGGAGCTGCACCTCGACCGCCGCATGGCAGAAAAACGCCTGTTCCCTGCTATCAGCATCAACAAATCCGGTACGCGTCGAGAAGAACTGCTGGTGCCAAACGACCAGTTGCAACGTATGTGGCTCCTACGCAAATTCCTGCATCCGATGGACGAAATCGAAGCGACCGAATTTTTGGTTGGTAAACTCAAAGATTCTAAAAACAACGATGAGTTTTTCGAATTGATGCGCGGTAAATAAATAATGATAAAGGTCTCTGAAAGAGATTTCAGACGACCTTTGTTATTTGTTGATGTGAGAATTGGATGGTTTTAGGTTGATTGAGTTTTGTTTGGGGTGTTTTTGAGTTTTGTGAAATAAAAGC
>CAKMQH010000153.1 GCA_927911515.1 uncultured Neisseria sp. | reverse complement strand
TTTTGTTTTCTACAATGGTGTTTTTATTATATGCAAACTACCTTCCGAATATTTTTAAAAGCTCTATTTTAAAATACTCTCAGGATATTGATGTTATAGTGGATTAAATTTAAATCAGGACAAGGCGATGAAGTCGCAGACATTACAGATATTACAGCAAGGCGAGGCAACGCCGTCCTGATTTAAAGTTAATCCACTATATTCTCTCTGCTTTATAGTAAAGGTTAAGTGAATTCACTATAGATAGACGGTTGCTTTTCAGCCCTATACTATAACTGAAATTTGACTGTGAACATCTTTGCTGTTAGGTATTACACTTATTAAGTTCTTTTTGTATTCCATATTTTATATGACTACTTCTCTCACGATAGCAATGAGTGTTGCTGAGGCATCGGGTGATCTGCTTGGTGCACATCTTATTTGTGCGATTAAAAAACGTTGTCCTGATGCTAAATTTATTGGCATTGGTGGCGAACGTATGAAGGCGGAAGGATTTGAAAGTCTATATGACCAAGAAAAATTGGCAGTACGAGGCTTTGTTGAGGTAGTTAAACGTTTGCCTGAGATCTTGAAAATCCGAAAAGGTCTAGTTAATGACCTTATCCGCATAAAACCGGATGTTTTTGTTGGGATTGATGCACCTGATTTTAATCTTTGGGTGGAAGAGAAACTTAAGAAAACGGGGATTCCAACGGTTCACTATGTCAGCCCTTCTGTTTGGGCATGGAGGCGTGAACGGGTGAACAAAATTGTTCATCAAGTTAATCGGGTGTTGTGCCTTTTCCCAATGGAACCGCAGCTCTATTTGGATGCCGGTGGAAAGGCCGAGTTTGTCGGACATCCGATGGCGCAAACCATGCCTGTCGATGTCGATCAATCTTCCGCGCGTCTTCAGTTGGGTGTTGCACCGTCTGTCCCAGTATTTGCTTTGATGCCTGGCAGTCGTGTGAGCGAAATTGATTACATGGCTCCTGTGTTTTTTCAAACAGCATTACTTTTGTTGAAACGTTACCCGCAGGCTCAATTTCTTATGCCGGTTGCTACGCAAGCAACCCGTCGTCGTATATCAAAAATTCTTGCCTCTGCACAATTCTCGGGTCTTCCTATTACGCTGATTGATAAACAAGCAGATACTGTTTGTACCGCGGCAGATGTAGTTTTGGTGACCAGCGGGACGGCAACGCTGGAAGTGGCTTTGTGTAAACGTCCCATGGTGATCAGCTATAAAATATCGCCTCTGACTTATGCTTATGTGAAGCGCAAAGTTAAAGTGCCACATGTCGGTCTGCCCAATATTTTGTTGAACAAATATGCTGTTCCAGAGCTTTTGCAACATGATGCGACACCTAAAAAGCTGGCGGAAGCAATTATTTATTGGTATGAACATCCTGAAGCAGTTGCCAGCTTGAAACAAGACTTCCATGAGCTGCACTTATTATTAAGAAAAGCTACCGATACACTGGTTGCAAATGCAGTGTTGGAAGAAGCAGGTTTTTTCAAATCTTAGTTTGACTTGCTGATTCAACAAGAGAAAAGAGCGGCAATCAGATTTACAAAAAAGTAATGAAGCAGAAAATGGGTTACAGTTTAAACATCGCTTTTCCCCAACCTATCTATCCTTCAGCGGGCAAAGATGGCGTTTGCACGGCCTTTGCTATATCATTCCCTTATCTGAAACCAAGGAAAACATCATGTACGAAGTCAACCGCAGCGTCTTCCTGCTCATCCCGCTCGATCCTTTTTGGAACTGGCTGCAAACCCTGCCCGGTAATCATCTTGACGGTTTGACGCTTGAAGATATTCAAGCCGATGCCAATTCTTACCTTGTTCGTCCGTGTGAAACCGCCGACGAAGTCTGGGACGAAATCGAAGCGCGGTTTGAAGACATTTTCGCTGCCGAACTTGCCGACTGGTGCGAAGATGAGAGCGAGTGGCCTGATTTGGACGCTGATATTTTCAACGAATGGTTTGACATCCAACTTTCTACCGTCATTACCGACCTCGAACACGAACCGCTCGCCCGTGAAGCCTTTCAACCCTTTAATCTGAACTGATGAACGTCCGCGTCCGCAATTACCATCTTGACGGCTATGGTCATGTCAACAACGCGCGCTATCTCGAATTTCTCGAAGAAGCGCGCTGGGCATTTTTTGAGGAACACGGATTCTTGTCCGAAATCGACGGCTTGATGCTGGTGGTCGTCCGCACCGACATCCGTTATCGTCGTGCCGCCGTCGATGGCGATATATTGCGCTTTGAAGGTCGTCTGAAAGAGCTGACCTCGCGTCATATTATCCTTACCCAAAACATCGTTTTGCCCAGCGGCAAAAATGCCGTTGAATCCGAAAGTACGCTGATGGTTGTCAGCGCAGAAAGCGGGCGAAGCATCAGTATTCCCGAACCTCTATTTACCCTTTAAAACAATACGCCGAAGCATGAAAAAACTCATTACCATTGCTGCCGTCGCCATTATCGGCGCGCTGCTCGCCATCGTCCTCATTCCGGATAACAAACCTGCTCCAGCATTCTCTTTGTCGGACCTGCAAGGCAAATCGGTGTCCAACGCCAATTTGCAAGGCAAAGTCAGCTTCATCAATTTTTGGTTTCCTTCCTGTCCGGGCTGTGTCAGCGAAATGCCCAAAGTCATCAAAATGTCCAAAGACTATCAAGGAAAAGACTTTCAAGTCCTCGGCATTGCCCAACCGATAGACCCGCTGGAAAGCGTAACCCAATACGTCCAAGAATACGGTTTGCCCTTTACCGTCATGTTTGATGCCGATAAAGCCGCCGCCCAAGCGTTCGGCACGCAGGTTTACCCGACTTCTTTTCTGATTAATAAAAAAGGCGAAATCCTGAAAACCTTTGTCGGCGAGCCGAATTTCGCTGAGCTTTATCAGGAAATCGACAAAGAATTGGCGAAGTAATGCAGGTTTGCGCAGTTCTTGACTGTTTTCAGACGACCTCTGTTGTGAATGTATTAAACAATCAACGATATTGTCTGCTGTCGGACTTAATGAAGGGCAATTTCGGTAAGTAGATTCTGAGGATCATTGAAAATGGCTTTGAAAAATAAACAATTTCTATATTTTATTTTTGTCGGCTTTATTTTGAGCGTGTTTCAGCTGACATTTGCACAAGGCGTTCCTCAAAAAGGCATGCTTTGGGTTTATTGGGGCAATAGTTTAGATGGTAATGTCCGGAGTCAAAGGGTTTTATATTTTGACTTTATTCCTGAAGACACCAAAATATCGAATCAAAATCGGATATCCCTTAATTTGAGCAAATCGCAGCAAGCTGACGTTTTGAAAGAGTTGGTGCTTCCGCCGAATTTTTACGAATATCAGGAAGATTCTGTCAAACAGCCGGCACAAATCACTATGGATAAAGTGGGTACAGAGGTGATTTGTGATGGTAAATATTATTCTGCCAAACTTATAAAATTTGAAAAAATTCCCAAAACAACGGCTAAACAAATACCTGATTCGGGCTGCATTTACTCGTTGATTATGAATAATGATTTCATCGTTAAATCCACAGATAACCATAAGGTTAATCTTAGGAGCCAACCGGATGCCCATGCCGACATAATCAAACGCTTGGACGATCACACTATTGTGGAAAAATTGAAAACCGTTCGTAAGAATTGGTACCTCGTTCAATTAAAAGATACGGCTACCCAAGGGTATGTTCATAAAAGTCAGTTGGAGCGAGTGGAATAATCAACACCTGTCCAGATATCGGCGTAATATAGTGGATTAACTTTAAACCAGTTACGGCGTTGCCTCGCCTTGCCGTACTATTTGTACTGTCTGCGGGCTTCGTCGCCTTGTCCTGATTTTTG
>CAKMQH010000152.1 GCA_927911515.1 uncultured Neisseria sp. | reverse complement strand
GGGAAGAGGGGAATTTTGCAAAGGTCTCTTGTAATATTGTGTTGTAAAGCCGTCAGTCCGACGCTTTGCCTAATGCCGTCCATGTCCGAGCAAACTATCAAAAAAATGCCGAAATCTTTATAATTCGGCACATATCCTATTTTTCAGACGACCTATCTCCGATAGCGCATCCTTTTGTGGATTAGTTGTGGATAAGTTTGTCCTGACCCCTTTCCAGGAATACCTTATGATCCGTTTCGAACAAGTTTCCAAAACCTATCCCGGCGGTTTTGAAGCCCTGAAAAACGTCAGCTTCCAAATCAAAAAAGGCGAAATGATATTTATCGCCGGCCATTCCGGCTCCGGCAAGTCCACCATCCTCAAGCTGATTTCCGGTATTACCAAGCCCAGCAAAGGTAAGGTGTGGTTCAACAACCAAGACTTGGGCGAATTGAGCGACAACCAAATCGGTTTCATGCGCCAACATATCGGTATCGTGTTCCAAGACCACAAAATCCTCTATGACCGCAACGTCCTGCAAAACGTCATCCTGCCGCTGCGGATTATCGGTTATCAGCCGCGCAAAGCCGAAGAGCGCGCCCGCATCGCCATTGAAAAAGTCGGCTTGAAAGGTCGCGAATTGGACGATCCCGTGACCCTGTCGGGCGGTGAACAGCAACGATTGTGCATCGCCCGCGCCGTCGTCCACCAACCCAGCCTCCTGATTGCCGACGAACCCTCCGCCAACCTCGACCGCGCCTACGCGCTCGACATCATGGAATTGTTCAAAACCTTCCACGAAGCAGGAACCACCGTCATCGTCGCCGCCCATGACGAAACCCTCATGGCAGACTACGGACACCGCATCCTGCGCCTCTCGAAAGGACGACTCGCATGAGCATCATTCACTACGTCTCGCTGCACGTCGAATCCGCGCGCACTGCATTAAAACAACTCCTGCGCCAACCCGTCGGCACGCTGCTCACCCTCCTGATGCTCGCTGTCGCCATGACCCTGCCGCTTTTCATGTATTTAGGCATCCAAAGCGGGCAAAGCGTTTTAGGCAAACTCAACGAGTCGCCGCAAATCACGCTCTATATGGAAACTGACGCGTCCAAAGCCGACAGCGATACCGTCCGCAACCTGTTGGAACGCGATGCCCGCCTCAACAAAATCCGTTTCATCAGCAAACAGGAAGGCTTGGAAGAGCTGCAATCCAACCTCGACCAAAACCTCGTTTCCATGCTCGACGGCAACCCCTTGCCCGACGCCTTTATCGTCACGCCCGATCCCGCTACGCCGCCCGCACAAATGCAGGCGATTTATCAGGATATGGTCAAGCTGCCCATGGTCGAATCCGCCACCATGGATACTGAGTGGGTGCAAACGCTGTATCAAATCAACGAGTTCATCCGCAAAATTTTATGGTTTCTGTCACTGACGCTGGGTATGGCGTTCGTCCTTGTCGCGCACAACACCATCCGTCTGCAAATCCTGAGCCGCAAAGAAGAAATCGAAATCACCAAGCTGCTCGGTGCGCCCGCATCGTTTATCCGCCGTCCTTTCCTTTACCAAGCCATGTGGCAGAGCATCTTTTCCGCCGCTGTCAGCTTGGGACTGTGCGGCTGGTTGCTTTCCGCTGTGCGTCCGTTGGTCGATGCCATCTTCAAACCCTACGGACTCAATATCGGCTGGCGTTTCTTCCATTTCAGCGAAGTTTCACTGGTGTTCGGCTTCGTCATCGCCCTAGGCGTCTTCGGCGCATGGCTTGCCACCACGCAACATCTGTTGGGCTTTAGAGCCAAGAAATAAAATCATTGGATTGAAGCAAAAGCAAAAGGTCGTCTGAAACTCTAAAACAAAGTTTCAGAGACCTTTGATTGGCTGACATTTATCGTGTAAGGAAATAATATGCAGGGGAATCTACTGCCACTCGACTATGATCTAGGTTTGAGCAAATTCTTGAGAAGGATGGCGCAGATACTGTTCATCTTATCCTTGTGCTTGCCTGCCGTGAATGGAGCTATGGGTTTGCTAGTTTGGTCGGCAGGCTTATTTTTCCTTTGGCTTCCGTTAGGTTGGCCCACATTTGCCAATGTAATTTTTATTGTTTTATATATCAGATTGAATGATGAGAAAGAGATATTGCCTTTGTTACCCTGTTTAATGTTAACCCTGATGATACCGGGGTCGATATTTGGGTTATCTGGTGTATTTGGCTGGGGATATGTGGTTTGGGTGATGTCGGGTATGCTTTTATGTGCAGATTGGCTGTGTAGCCTTATGCCACACAAACAGCGCCTGATTGTCAGGTTGGCAATCATGATTTGTCTGATATGGGCTGTCGGCTTAATAGGGCTTGGGCAGTATCAGCAAAACTCAAACGATCAGGACATCTTTGAGAATCTATATTTCAGTGTGTTTTACAATCCGTTCGGTCTTCCAATATAAGCTTTGTATCAACAGTGAAAAGCCAAAACCGGTTGTAACCATCTTTAAAGGCTTTTTGAGATTGGACGGTTTACGATGGAGTTTTGAGTAACGTTGATGGGTCGAATTTTGGTTTGAGCTTTTTAAAATCATAAGGTTGTTGGAATTGATTTTGCCGTTGCGAATTTGAATGGTTAATGAATTGCTCAAATTGGGCGACAAATAGCTTGACAGCGTTTTCAAGTATCTGTATAGTTCTACTTTCTGACGCGGGATGGAGCAGCATGGTAGCTCGTCGGGCTCATAACCCGAAGGTCGTAGGTTCGAATCCTGCTCCCGCAACCAAATTTTCAAACCCTCGGTTCTGCCGAGGGTTTTTCTTGGCTTTATGGTTTGAATCCC
>CAKMQH010000151.1 GCA_927911515.1 uncultured Neisseria sp. | reverse complement strand
TCAGGACAAGGCGACGAAGCCGCAGACAGTACAGATAGTACGGAACCGATTCACTTGGTGCTTCAGCACCTTAGAGAATCGTTCTCTTTGAGCTAAGGCGAGGCAACGCCGTACTGGTTTAAAGTTAATCCACTATAACAGATGTGACAAATGTCAGGAGGTGGGCATTTTCTATTTTAATCCTTCGGCATTCATCACATAATGGGTAAATCGTCTATTAACTTTAGCCTAATTGAGTAATATCAGCTTATCTTCATAATCCCAGGGTAATTTTTTTACATTTCCTTTTTGCCATACTATTCTCGCTTCCCCTGTATGTATCAGCTTGTTTAATCAAGAAGTTTATTGTTGCAGGCATACAGGTAATATCTTAATTAATTATTGATAAGAGTATAGCTATGAAAAAAAAATAACTTCCTCCATTCTAAAAACCTGTTTTGCAGCGACGGCAGTTATTGCGGCGCATTCCGCGTTTGCATATGACGCTTCCCACCCTACCTCCGCACCTACACGCAGCACTTTGGACAACCGCAACTTCCCGTATTCCATGCCGATTAATCCTAACGCAGCGCGTGACGGCAAACCTTATCTGACTGCACACAACAACGTGATGACGCTGGCGGGTGCTACCCTGCCTCCTGCACTTCCTAGTAAACCGACTGCGCCTCCTCCACAACGTGCGCCGTTGGCTAACCAGAATTTCCCTTACTCCATGCCGATCAACCCCAATGCAGCCAATGACGGCAAGCCTTATCTGACAGCACACGGCGACGTGATGACGCTGGCGGGCGCTACCCTGCCTCCTGCACTTCCGAGCAAACCGACTGCGCCTCCTCCATCCAAACCTGTCGGCAACAATGGTGACTTTCCTTACTCCATGCCAATCGGCAACAATGTTTCGATACCGGACAGCGGCGTCATGAGCACAGCTCCCCAACCTCCTGCCTACAATCCAAACAACGCAGTGGCAAAACCTCAATATACAGTCAAAAATTCCGTCCGCGTTGCTGATGCCGACAACCTGAAAAACAAAGAAATCCTGTTTGTTATCGACAGAATCGAAGGCAAGGGCGAGCGTGTAATCCGCGAACGCCGTATCGATCAAATCGAGCTGTTCAGCCTGAATACTGAAGACGGCAAAGGAAAAGGCTTGCTGACTGTCGGCAAAATCCCGACCGCTTCGGGCAATGTGTTCTTCGGCGAATGGGCGCCTGCTTCAGAAGCCGCCGCTACTGCGCATGTCAAAGGCAACGCGCATCCTGCGTGGTTCTATGGCAAAAACCCGACCGGCAGCACCAAAGGCTTGGCGACTGCGACTTACAACGTAGTCGGCGTCAACGGTCATAAAGCCGGCGAACGCGATATCTATACCGGTACCGTCAAAGCCTATTTCGGTTCAGGCGACAGCGGCAGCATGACCGGCAAACTGGCGCGCCATACCGACACTCTGGACTTTGCCGGCGTGAAAATCGACAACCGCAATGGTACTTTCGCCTCTGACGCCGCCCGCAACCGCGAAGGCATCAAAGGTCAGTTCTACGGTCAAAATGCCGCCGCATTGGTGGGTACTGCGACCCGTGGTACAGAAAGCCGCGCCGATGACATCTCCTTCGGCGGCGTAAAACAATAAGCCGTCGATAGGATCATAACGGGGGAAGGCGCGGATTGCCGTGCTTTCCCCGTTTTATGGCAAGTTGCGGACGAATTTCCGCTGTTTCCGTTTTCAGACGACCTTTTGTGTTTCTCACTACCTCAAGGGTCGTCTGAAAATGGAAACAGATTAAAAACAAAGCAATATTGAACATTGCATCTTTTCAGACGACCTATTCCGCCTCGCCACAAGCCACCTCGTCTAAAACTTGCTTACCACACACCAGCCCGAAAGAAAACGAATGAACAAATCCTGCCTCCTCCTGCTTGCCCTGCTGCCCCTGTCCGCCCACGCAGACAGCGACGACCTACGCCGCCTGTCCGAAGAAAACGGACGCCTGCAGCAGCAATATCGGGAAAGCGGCTGGCTGGACGGCGGCACACCCGCAGGCGATATCGAAAACGACGACGCATACATCCGCATCGGCGGTCAGATTTACACTGTCGGCAACAATACCGAAGAGCTGGAAAGCGCGATTTACCATGCCATCAACGAACATCAATGGAAAAAGGCAGAGCGTTTCGCCACACGCTACGCCGCCCTGCCCGACCACAATCCCGCCCTGCCCAAATTGGTGCTCGGTTTGAAACAACGCGCCGAAGGACACCTCGCCGAAGCCTTACGAAACCTGCAAGTGGCAGAAGCACTCGACCCCGACAACCCGCGCAGGCGGGAATCTATTGATGGGATGAGGTTTGTTTGGATGATTTTTAAGATTTTTGTTGCGAGATTTCTATTATCGAAAAATAGATTCCCACCGTAGCCTACCCTCACGCAAGCAGAATGGGAATAACAGTAGTCAGACAGAAATTTATACCACACCCTGCAACCTGCCCCCTCTCCCGTCCGGCGGGAGAGGGTGGCTCTATATGGACCGCACGAATTTGATTTACCTAAACCTGTAAAACCACCTCCATCCTAGCCTTCCCCCGCCAGACAGGGGAAGG
>CAKMQH010000150.1 GCA_927911515.1 uncultured Neisseria sp. | reverse complement strand
AGCGTGCCGTCGGCTTTCAGCTCGTTGATTGCCGTACTGAATTTTGCCACGACTTCGTCATTGCCTTTATTGACAATCAAGCCGGAACCGACTTTTTCATCGGCAGGCGCAGACCAAACGATTTTCACGCCAGCATTTGGGTTTTTCTTCAGATAGTCTAAAACTGCCAATTCATCGTTCAACGTCGCATCCGCGCGTTTTTGTTCAATCAGGGTCAGCGATTGTGCCAAACCGTCCACCGGCACGAGTTCCGCACCCGCAGCTTTGGCTTTTTCGCCGTAGTTGCTGGTCAGGGATTGCGCGGTTTTCACGCCTTTGATGTCGTCAATGGATTTGATGTTGCTGTCGTTACGCGCCACCAAAACCGCACCGCTCCAGCTGTAAGGTTCGGATTTGTCGAATGTCGCTTGGCGTTCGGGACTAGTCAAACCGACTTGGTTTGCCACCACATCGAAACGTCCCGCCTTCAAACCCGCCATCATCGAATCCCATTGCGTTTCTTTAAACTCGACTTTCACGCCCAGCTTGTCCGCCACAGCGCGGGTAACTTCCACATCGTAGCCGGTCAGCTTGCCGTCTTTGTCGTGGTAGGTAAACGGCGCGTAAGTGCCTTCGGTACCGACGGTAATCGTACCTTTATTGTTGATACGCTCGATTAAAGAACCGGAAGCGTTGGCAGATTGGGCGGGAGCAGAAGAAGACGCGCTGCCGCCCTCTCCGCCGCAGGCTACCAAAACCAATGCGGTCATGCTGCCGAGTACGAATTTTTTCAACATAATCTTCTCCTGAAGAAAAAGTGTGCGAGGGCAGCATTCTAAGTGAAATTACGGCAAACACAAAGAATACTTTCTTATAACGCTTATTCCGAAACGGATAAAGGAAGCCGAAAAACCTGCATTTTTCAAGCATAGGTCGTCTGAAAACGGCTATGACATCATTTTGTCTGCTTTCAGACGACCTGCCCATCCTTCAAACCGAGATTCGGCTCGGTACTCACTATGGTGGTGCTAAGCTCAAATTCCAAGTGAAGGTCTTTCTGTTTTGCCTACGGTTTTCAGCCTTGAATGAAAGTACAGCAGTAGCTTGATATAGCAAAAGGTCTCTGAAAACTTTTCAGACGACCTTTTATTTTTAACTGCCGCTTATGCTTAAGCGCGTTTGCGGAATTCGCCGGTACGGGTATCGATTTCGACTTTGTCGCCGTTTTCGATGTAAGACATCACTTGGATTTCGGTGCCGCCAACCAGACGCGCGGTTTTCATCACTTTGCCGGAAGTATCGCCTTTAACGGCAGGCTCGGTGTACTCGACTTCGCGTACGATGATGGTAGGCAGTTCGACAGAAATGGGGTTGCCTTCGTAGAAGGTCACTTCGCATTGGTCTTCCATGCCGTCAACGATGAATTTCAACGCGTCGCCGATGTTATCGGCTTCGATTTCGTATTGGTTGAATTCTTCGTCCATGAAGACGTACATAGGATCGGCAAAGTAGCTGTAAGTACAGTTTTTGCGAGACAGGATGACGACGTCGAATTTGTCGTCGGCTTTGTAAATGGTTTCGGAAGCGGCACCGGTCAGCAGGTTTTTCAGTTTCATGCTGACTTTGGCGGAAGAGCGGCCACCTTTGATGTATTCGGTTTTTTGAACGACCATAGGATCGTTGCCGACCATGAATACGTTGCCGGCGCGCAGTTCTTGTGCTGTTTTCATTGTGATTTCCAATCAAATCGGTTGTAAATAAACGCGCTATTTTAGCGTATTTTTTTATGCTTTGAAATAAAGGCAGCGAGTTTTTCAGGGGCGGAAGGCTGGCTGAAAAGATAACGGCTCCATTCCTCCGCGCTCCGCCGCCAGTCGTTTTGGTGTTGTTGCAGGATTTGCCAACATTCGAGGCGTTGTGTTGCGGATAAGGCCTCTCCGCCATTGAGGTCGTCTGAAAGGCGGCGGTGTGCCGATGCGGTTTCGGGCGTGTAAAAACCATGCGCCTTATCCCAAAAGGCGTGGAGTTTGTCGAGATGGACATTCTCGTCTTGCGGGTAGATGTGCCAAAAGAAGGGTTTGCCGGCAAGCTGGGCGCGCACGAAACTGTCTTCGCCGCGTATCACGGCGCAGTCGGCGAGGTGCAGCAGTTTGTCGAAATCCTGTTGCGGAATGAAAGGGATTTTGACGAGGCGGACTGAGGTCGTCTGAAAAACATCGCCGTCGTTTTGCAGGGCATTTTGCGGAATGACGCCGCTTTGTTTGAGGCTGTCGATGATTTGCTTCCCAGCCAGCAGCAGGGTCATCGGGCTGTCTGCCTGTTGCCACATGTCCAGCCACTTCGCCCAAATATCGCTCCGATAGCCGAAAAGCAGCCATTCGGGGGCATTTTTTTCAGGAAGCATCAGCCGCTCTCGCAGGGCTTCGGTATCGAAACGGACGGCATCACGGTAATCGCGTTCGCGTATCAGCCCGCCGCTTTTTTCGCTGAAACCCATAAACCAAAAATATTTTTGTAACGCCCTCCTGCCAGCGAAGGCATCAGATGCAGCCTTTCATTGCTTTCTTCCGCGCTCAAATACTTCCCAATT
>CAKMQH010000149.1 GCA_927911515.1 uncultured Neisseria sp. | reverse complement strand
GTCAGACATGGAGATTTCCTTTTACAACGCCGCCATTACGTCGGCAACGGTATGAAATGAGCCGAAAACAACGATTCTATCATTTTCGCCCGCCTTAGCCAAAGCGGCGCGGTACGCCTCTCGAACGGAGGTAAAAGTTTGTATATTTTCGATATTTTGTGCTTCCAGTTTCGCCTGCAACGCGTCCGTCGTCATGCCGCGCGGCACGTCCAAAGGCGCGATATACCATTCGTCAAACTGGTCTTTAACGATTTCCAACACGCCGTCTATGTCTTTGTCGGACAACATACTGAACACGGCGGTGCGCTTTTGCGCAAAAGCCAAATTAATCAGGCTGCGGCGCAGGGCGCGGGCGGCGTGGGGATTGTGTCCGACATCCAAAACGGTCAGCGGACGACCGGGCAGAACTTGGAAACGTCCGGGGTTTTCAACCAGCAGCAATCCGCGCTTGATGGCGCCGATGTCCACCGGCAGTTTGTCGTTCAAACATTCCAACACGGTCAATGCACAGGCTGCGTTGGAAAGCTGATATGCGCCGCGCAATGCGGGGAACGGCAGAGAATTTCGATTGCGCGCGGGGTCGTCTGAATGCTGCGGATGGAAGCGGTAGTTCCATTGGATATTTTCCAATGAAGAAAAATCGAAATCGCGCTGCACCATCAGCAGTTTCGCACCTATGGCTTCGGCGTGTGCAACCAACGATTCGGGCGCGGGGTTTTGACCGCAGATTGCGGGTTTGCCACTGCGGAACACGCCTGCTTTTCAAAGCCGACCTGCTCGACCGTATCGCCCAAAAACGCCTGATGGTCCAAATCCACGCTGGTAACCACCGCGCAATCGCAGTCGAACACATTGACCGCGTCCAACCGTCCGCCCAAGCCGACTTCCAATATCATCACATCGACTTGTTCGCGAATGAAGATATCGACCGCCGCCAAGGCATTGAATTCAAAATAAGTCAGCGATATTTCGCCTCGCGCCGCTTCGATGCGATCGAAGGAAGCAGTGATGAGGTCGTCTGAAACCGGCTCGGCGTTGACGGCGATGCGTTCGTTGTAACGCAATAAATGCGGACTGGTCAGCGTACCGACTTTGAAGCCTGCCTGTTTGTAAATCTGCGTCAGGTAGGCGCAGACCGAACCTTTGCCGTTTGTTCCCGCGACAACGACGACGGGGCATTGCGGCTCGAGCTTCATGCGTTTTTTCACTTCGCTCGTGCGTTCCAAACCCATGTCGATTAAGCCGCCGCTGTGGGCGGTTTCCAAATGCGAGAGCCAGTCTTGTAATGTTTTCATGTGTGTTTCGTTTTTCAAAAGGTCGTCTGAAACCATCGCTTTGGAACAATGGGGACGGTTACTGCTACTTGTGTGGACTATTTTTATATTGGGTTTAATTTGACGAGAACAAGACGGGAAACCGCCTTGCTGAGATTAAATCGGATGCGCGTCATCCTGAGCCTGACACCAGCGCGCCCAAACTTTCAGACGACGGTAAGATTCTTTATCCGCCATATCGGGCGTAACGCATTGCCGTATCGTTTTGCCGTCGGCGTTCCACTGTAAAAACAAAGCGTAAGGAGTCAGCATGGTCGCGCCGTCCAACACCGCGCCCTGCCCTTCTCCGTCTCCGCAAAATACAGAAGCACGCGCATGGCGGTCGATGGCGATTTTCTTTACCGCACCCGCCGTCCGCAAATTCACCACGCGCCAAGCGTGGACGAAACTGCCCGCCAACGCTGCCAGCCCGAACCACATCATCCAGCCGTAAAACCATATCAGGCACACGGCAACTGCGGACAAGTGCAACAAGACGGACAAGGCTTTTAAAGAACGCGACGGCTTCAAGGTCGTCTGAAAAGCGCGCATCGCCTTACATCATGTTGTCGAACACAGGCGTAATGCTCAATTCTGCTTCTTCCATGTCCAAAACCATATCGTGGATTTCGGTATCGAAAAATTCCCAAAACGCCTTCAGGCTCATGTCTTGCGGCCACTTGCTTTTATCGATGTCCCAGCCTGCCAGCTCCGCCTCGAAAATCTGTTGGTAGCGTTCGTCAAAATAGGCAATCACCTCTTCCGGCTCGTCAAACTGCGGCACAAGAAACACGGAGCAGTTGGCACGGATTTGCTCGATGGTCAGGTCGGGCATATTTTCATCGGCTGATTTCAGCCATTCCAAAAAGCGGGCGGTCGGCTTAAGCACGACGGCGGTACGGTCAACAAAATACATGGTTTTCCTTTGAAACGGCAACAGCAGAGATAGTCTCTTTGCCGTCTATATCTATCGGTTGTATTCGCCAAAGGTCTCTGAAAGCCCAAATCTGTCTTTCAGACGACCTTTTGACAAGCTGTTAATGCGTCATCACTTGCTGCAAGAACTGTTTGGCGCGTTCGTGTTTCGGATTGGTAAAAAACTCTTCAGGCGTTTCGTTTTCCAAAATCTGCCCTTTATCCACAAAAATAATGCGGTCTGCCACTTCACGCGCAAAGCCCATTTCATGTGTAACACACATCATGGTCATGCCGCTTTCCGCCAAGTCCTGCATCACTTTCAACACTTCTCCGACCATTTCCGGGTCGAGCGCGGAAGTCGGTTCGTCAAACAACATCACACGCGGCTCCATCGCCAACCCGCGCGCAATCGCCACGCGCTGCTGCTGACCGCCGGAAAGCTGGCTGGGGAAAGCATCTTTTTTATGCGCCAAACCCACGCGTTCCAACAGCTCCATCGCCTTTTCCTCAGCCTGTTCGCGGCTTTGTTTTTTCACCTTCATCGGCGAAAGGATGATGTTTTCCAATACGGTCAGATGCGGATACAGATTGAAGCCTTGAAACACAAAACCCACTTCCTCGCGCACCTTGTTCAAATCCGTTTGCGGATCGGCAACATTGATACCGTCCACCCAAATCTCGCCACTCTCAATGCTTTCAAGCTGGTTGACGGTACGGATGAGCGTCGATTTGCCGCTGCCCGAAGGTCCGCAAACCACCACCACTTCACCCTGCTTCACTTCCAGATTGACGCCGTTGATGACATGCAGGTCTTTGAAATGTTTATGTACGTTTTTGAATTTAATCATGTTATTTCCAGATATTTTCAGACGACCTTACGGACGAGATAATTGCTCAGCTCCACATATTTCTCCGGCGCGATGTGTTCGGCGCGGTCCTGCGGGATGATGCCGACTGCCTGCAAATCTTCGTCGCCGGCGAGCTCTTTTAAATTGTTGCGTATGGTTTTGCGGCGTTGGTGGAAGGCGAGTTTCACCAGTTTGGCAAAATGCTCGAAATCGTCCGCCTTGCCGATGCGGTGTTTCAACGGAATCATGCGCACCACTGCCGAATCCACTTTCGGTGCAGGGTCAAACGATTCGGGCGGCACGTCAATCAACAGCTCCATATCGAAAAAATATTGCAGCATTACGCCCAAGCGACCATAGTCGTTGCTTTTCGGCGTGGCGACCATGCGTTCAACCACTTCTTTTTGCAGCATAAAGTGCATATCGACGACATCGTCTGCCACTTCCGCCAGCTTGAACAAAAGCGGCGTGGAAATGTTGTACGGCAGATTACCGACGATTTTCTTTTTGCCCGCGATGCTGTTGAAATCAAACTGCAATACATCGCCTTCATGAATCACGAGCTTATCCGCAAACGGCAGCGTTTTCAGACGACGTACGATGTCGCGGTCGATTTCGATAACGTGCAGGCAGTTCAGCTTTTTCGCCAAAGGCTCGGTAATTGCCGCCAAGCCCGGTCCGATTTCAATCACCACATCATCCGCCTGCGGACGCACGGCATTGACAATATCGGCAATAATGCGTGTGTCCTGCAAAAAATTCTGCCCGAAGCGTTTCCGGGCCTTATGTTCTTTCATCGCGTCTCTTCAAACTGTCGATCATTATAATAAGCGCGTATTGTAACTGAAAAACAAAGTCCTGTTCAGACCAACTGACCAAGCAGCCACCCTACGCCAATCGGGATTTCAAACCATCCCGCAATGCAGTAATATCCCATTCATCCCACAAAGGTCGTCTGAAAACCCGCAAGGAGCAATTTCATGCAGATGAATTGGAAAAATCTACTCTCCACACAACGTTTCCGCACGAAAAACGGCGAAATCATCCCGACTGTCACGCCTTCCACCCAAGAAGGCGCAGACGCTTTACGCACCGACTTCCATATCGACTACGACCGCGTCGTGTTCTCCGGCGCATTCCGCAGGCTGGGACGCAAAACCCAAGTCCACCCTCTTGCCGAACACGACCTGACCCACAACCGCCTCACGCATAGCGTCGAAGTCGCCAGCGTCGGACGCAGCATCGGCAACCGCGTAGGCGTGATGCTTCAGGCAGGCGGTTTTCTACCAGAGAACAATACGCCGAGTGACATAGGCGCCGTCGTCCAAGTCGCCTGCCTCGCACACGACTTGGGCAATCCCCCGTTCGGGCACACCGGAGAAGACGCATTGCGCGACTGGTTCCGCAATCCCAAAAACCAGCCGTTTTTACAGACATTAAACGAAGCAGAGCGCAACGACATCCAAACCTATGAAGGCAATGCCCACAGCCTGCGTATCACGGCAAGCTTGGAAATGTATCCCGACGCAGGCGGCATGCGCCTGACGTCCGCCGTCATAGGCGCACTGCTGAAATACCCTTGGACGACGCAACATCCGAACGGAAGAAAAAAATTCAATATTTACCAAACCGAATTACCCTTCATCCGCCGCGTTGCAGACGAATTGGGACTGATTGAATCAGGAACAGACTGTTGGGTACGCCATCCCCTGTCCTACCTGATGGAAGCAGCCGACGACATCTGCTACGCCCTCTTAGACTTGGAGGACGCGGTCGAACTGGATTTACTGAGCGACGCTGAAATCGAAAGCGTATTATCCGAACTTACCTTTGAAGAAAGCACTTGGCACGCGCAATCCAGCCGCCAACGTTGCGCCATGTTGCGCGGCATCGCCATCGGCAAAGCGATAGAAGATGTCGCCCAGACTTTCATGATGCACCAATCCGACCTGCTAAACGGCAACTTCAAAGGCAAAGACCTATTGGCGTTGTGCAGCCCGCAAGTTCAAAACACCTTGGAAAAAGCGAAAGAACTTGCCCGCACACGCATTTTCCGCCACCGCACCAAACTCATGACCGAAATCGCCACTTTCCCGTGTCTCGGTTCCATTTTGGATTTATTGGTTCCCGCCGCATACGCCATGATTGCGCAAAAACAGGTCGATGTACGCCAATCCCTCGCGCTTGAATTGCTAAAAAACCACGACCCCATCCAAGAAACCGACAGCCTGTATCGCGCATACATGAAAATCTTAGATTTTGTCGGCGGCATGACAGACAACGCCGCCGCAAAAATGGCGCAAGATTTATCAGGCGTAGGCATTTTAAGATAATTAATATCCTTTATTTTCATATTGTTATTTTATTATAAATATTTTTATCCAGAAAATACTGGACAGCAACCGACAGCTTGTATATTATTCGGTCTTCTTGATTCACGACGCAGTCGCGAAGTGATGAAAATGCACCCGTAGCTCAGTTGGATAGAGTATCTGGCTACGAACCAGAGGGTCGGGCGTTCGAATCGCTCCGGGTGCGCCAACAAAACTTATCCGCGCCCATCGTCTAGCGGTTAGGACATCGCCCTTTCACGGCGGTAACCGGGGTTCGATTCCCCGTGGGCGTGCCAAATTCTTAAAGCACAGTTTAAACAAACTGTGCTTTTT